>NZ_QPQX01000069.1:0-278 GCF_005234805.1 Enterococcus sp. ARL09-542 | reverse complement strand
GTCTTGTAGAAAAAGACATGGGGCTATCTGAAGAGTTAAAAATATTAGATCGATAAAAAACATTAGCTAGTCAGCAGAATGGTTCAGAACGTAATATAGGGTGTTCTGAGAGTGAGATGGATTGGTAAGGAATATCGTGCAGTCAACGGTACCGGAGGCGGTTTGTGCCGAGGATAAGGAGTTGACGTCTAAACCACTAGCCTTTTAAGCTGACATTTGCCAAAAAATGGCAAGTCCATTTTTTGGCCAACTTAGCGTTAGCGAAGTTTGGGGTCTCC
>NZ_QPQX01000068.1:0-280 GCF_005234805.1 Enterococcus sp. ARL09-542 | reverse complement strand
GGTTTATACTTGATTTATAGCAAAATGCGATAAAATGTTATGCATGTGATCACCCACGCTCGAATTATAACAGCAATGCACAAGTGGCCACAGGCTGAAACGGCATTAGATGGTTGGTATCGAACCATAAAGGCAAACGATCCGAAAGATTTTGCTGAGAGATGAAGCAGCTCTTTCCAGCGGTCGATAAAGTTGGAAAGTTCCATGTGTTCGATATTGGCGGGAACAAGATCCGACTTATTGCAGTCGTGATGTATCAGGCGAAACGTGTGTATATCCG
>NZ_QPQX01000067.1:0-354 GCF_005234805.1 Enterococcus sp. ARL09-542 | reverse complement strand
GGTGCCGCATCACTGCGTTCGTATACATACACCACTTCCTGCGCTTCTTCACTGAAAATTCCAGAAGCATTATCTGGCGTCTCTACTACATACCAACCAGGAATCTCTTTGGCTTCACTGGCATATGGTAACCCGACTTTGCCATTCAAAATCGTTGGGTCGCTTAATTCGTTGCCGTCTGTATCTTCATATCGGACCGTAACTGGTGCCGCATCTGAGCGATCATACACGTAGACCACTTCTTGCGCTGCCTCACTGAAAATTCCATAGGCATTATCTGGCGTCTCTACTACATACCAACCAGGAATCTCTTTGGCTTCACTGGCATATGGTAACCCGACTTTCCCACTTAGA
>NZ_QPQX01000066.1:0-389 GCF_005234805.1 Enterococcus sp. ARL09-542 | reverse complement strand
AAGATCCGTGTCACCGTCCCATCCGAGACGAAGTACTTCTTAGCGATTAGTTTACGTGATTGATTTTCGTACAGTTCCATGAGAATTGCCTGCTTCAGTTCCTTTGTTAGTTGATGATGTTCATCAACTAAGTCCGTTTTCGCAGAAAAGGTCCTTCCACAATCATGGCAGAGAAAACGGGTACGTTTTAATTCTAAAATAGTTAACTTTTCTTTGACTTTCAACATCTGAGTGCGTGTCGTATAGGAACCGTTGCGGATAATACGAACCGATCGACAGTGTTCACAATAGGAAGGAGAGTCATCCAATTTTCCTTTAATAAACTGCGCTTGAACGCCTTTATATTCTTTTTCAATCAGCCATTCTTCATCAAAAAATAAATGTTTATC
>NZ_QPQX01000065.1:0-389 GCF_005234805.1 Enterococcus sp. ARL09-542 | reverse complement strand
AAGATCCGTGTCACCGTCCCATCCGAGACGAAGTACTTCTTAGCGATTAGTTTACGTGATTGATTTTCGTACAGTTCTATGAGAATCGCCTGCTTCAGTTCCTTTGTTAGTTGATGATGTTCATCAACTAAGTCCGTTTTCGCAGAAAAGGTCTGCCCACAATCATAGCATAGAAAACGGGTACGTTTTAATTCTAAAATAGTCAACTTTTCTTTGACTTTCAATATCTGAGTACGTGTCGTATAGGAACCGTTGCGGATAATACGAATCGATCCACAGTGTTCACAATGGGAAGGTGAGTCATCCAATCTCCCTTTAATAAACTGCGCTTGAACGCCTTTATATTCTTTTTCAATCAGCCATTCTTCATCAAAAAATAAATGTTTATC
>NZ_QPQX01000064.1:0-425 GCF_005234805.1 Enterococcus sp. ARL09-542 | reverse complement strand
GTTGTATCAATGACACCTTCTGGTGTAACATCGTTCACTTTTGTGCCTTCTGGCAGCTCTTCCAAGTTAGTTACATTATCCGTCAGATCAATCGTTCCTCCGTAGTTGACTTCTTCTTTTTCTACTTCTGGAGTATATTTTTCAGCATCATTTCGATTGTCCACTACTTCCACTGGAACTTTCACTGTATCTTTTGTTCCATCCGGGTACGTAACTTCTATCGTTCCTTCATACTTACCTGGTTGAGTTGTATCAATGACACCTTCTGGTGTAACATCGTTCACTTTCGTGCCTTCCGGCAGCTCTTCCAAGTTAGTTACATTATCCGTCAGATCAATCGTTCCTCCGTAGTTGACTTCTTCTTTTTCTACTTCTGGAGTATATTTTTCAGCATCATTTCGATTGTCCACTACTTCCACTGGAAC
>NZ_QPQX01000063.1:0-477 GCF_005234805.1 Enterococcus sp. ARL09-542 | reverse complement strand
ATTCTCAATTTGAAGGGATCGGACTTGCTTTTCTAATGCCTTGATACGATCGCGTTCTTCAGTTGTTGTATTTTCTTTTTTGTTTTCTTTTTTTCTAGTCAAAGTAAGTGGTCGCCCTTTCTCTTTTGAGAGCCCCTCAATACCTGCTTCTCTGAAATTACGCATCCAATTGGCAATAAGCGCAGGGTTGTTCATTTCTAAAGTGCTAGCAACTTCTCGATAGGACATCTCACTTGTTTGATATAACTCTAGCGCATTTAACTTAAATTGAACAGAATATTTCTGATTTTGATGCTTTCTCAATAGACCTTCCTCTCCGTATTCACGATAGACATTCACCCAATTACTTACTTGAGACTTGCTTGAAATACCGTATTTGTTGGCAAGATACCGATATCCGCCCACGCCACTAAGATATTCTTTAACGATTTTTAGTTTTAATTCAAAAGGATATTTTGCCATACAAATAACGACCCC
>NZ_QPQX01000062.1:0-525 GCF_005234805.1 Enterococcus sp. ARL09-542 | reverse complement strand
ATGCGCCCATAGCTCAATTGGATAGAGTGTTTGACTACGGATCAAAAGGTTAGGGGTTCGACTCCTCTTGGGCGCGTTTTAGCAACGGGAAGTAGCTCAGCTTGGTAGAGCACTTGGTTTGGGACCAAGGGGTCGCAGGTTCGAATCCTGTCTTCCCGATTATATTTTCAAAAGGGGCCTTAGCTCAGCTGGGAGAGCGCCTGCTTTGCACGCAGGAGGTCAGCGGTTCGATCCCGCTAGGCTCCATATCATTTGAATAAATGATTTTTTCGCGGTGTAGCTCAGCTGGCTAGAGCGTCCGGTTCATACCCGGGAGGTCGGGGGTTCGATCCCCTCCGCCGCGATTATTAAGAGCCTGGACCTTTAGCTCAGTTGGTTAGAGCAGACGGCTCATAACCGTCCGGTCGTAGGTTCGAGTCCTACAAGGTCCATTGTGGCATTGTATATGTTGGAGGATTACCCAAGTCCGGCTGAAGGGAACGGTCTTGAAAACCGTCAGGCGGGTAAAACCGTGCAAGGGTTCGA
>NZ_QPQX01000061.1:0-586 GCF_005234805.1 Enterococcus sp. ARL09-542 | reverse complement strand
TTTGGTAGTGTACTATTATTTTTAAAGGCTCCACTCACTTGGACCATACGTCCTAATCTGGTTGCGCTAGGAAAATTGCCGCTCGATGGACTTGTTGAATATTGGGACCAACCGCTTGCTGCTGGAATTCCTGTCTTTCCTATACTATATAAATCTTGAAAAGTTAGATTCCCGCCTCTGCCTTGGCTATCCGTCATTCCCATCCTGAAGGCATTTAAACTTAACACTCGGCTCGGGGTTGTGGTTTGATCCCCATCAAAATCGACCATTTGCAACGTTTCATTATTTAAAATCATATAACCGTTTCGATAAACGGTTTTAGCTGAATCATAATACTTATAATCATTTCTGAATTTACCGTCAGACATAGATAAAGTCCCTTTTATTTTATTGGTACCCCCGGGATCTGCATTTATTTCATATTCAGAAATGATTTCTGATCCTTTAATAATGACACTGTTCAATTCTCCAGAAGTCACTTTCCCCAAAACAGCACTTAATGCATCCAAAGATTCAACTGCTAATGTTGCACTAGCATATTTCTTTTTTTGCCAACCACTCTTGTATGTGTATACCGCAATAATTT
>NZ_QPQX01000060.1:0-589 GCF_005234805.1 Enterococcus sp. ARL09-542 | reverse complement strand
TTTGGTAGTGTACTATTATTTTTAAAGGCTCCACTCACTTGGACCATACGTCCTAATCTGGTTGCGCTAGGAAAATTACCGCTCGATGGACTTGTTGAATATTGGGACCAACCGCTTGCTGCAGGAATTCCTGTTTTTCCTATATTATATAGATCCTGAAAAGTTAGATTACCACCCAGCCCCCGGCTATCGGTCATTGTAAATCTGTAAGGATTTATAGAAAGATACCTATCTGCTTTCGTTTTTTGCGACCCGTTAAATACGACAAATTGAAGATCTTCATGGCTGAATTGTGAGAAACCATTATTTTGAATTTCCCCAGTGCTTTTTACATACGTTTGGAAGTCATTTCGGAAGTACCCGCCTGACATAGAAAGCCGGCCTTTTCGCCAAACCGTACTTCCTTCAGCTATTTGATAATCGTAATCAGAATACAATCCATCTCCTTGGATTTCTACTCCGTTTATTATTCCAGCAGTGATTTTGCCTAAATCAGCACTCAATGCATCCAGAGATTCAACTGCTAATGTTGCACTAGCATATTTCTTTTTTTGCCAACCACTCTTGTATGTGTATACCGCAATAATTT
>NZ_QPQX01000005.1:0-229397 GCF_005234805.1 Enterococcus sp. ARL09-542 | reverse complement strand
ATCCTGCTGAAATTGCTTTCCTTTAAAATGATTCATCGTCATTCCTCCTGCTATCTTTTTCTATTATTCTACCTTATTTGATAGTAGATTTAAAACTTTGCAACAGAACCCCAATCTGCAAATGATCAATACGTATAAAGACATGATCGTCAGTGACTTAGTATTGAACGAAGTCAAAGATCGTCTGGAATCAGAAAGCAATGTCAAAATGACGGCTGGAGAGATCAAAGATGCGATTGCCGTCAATCAGTCACAAAATTCCCAAATGTTTTCGATCCAAGCAACCAATCCAAATGCTGTAACCGCACAAAAAATTGCCAACACCACAGCACTAGTCTTTCAGGAAAATGCCAAAGACGTCATGAATGTGGACAAAATTTCCATCATTTCAAGTGCTGTTGCCAGCACATCACCGGTATCGCCAAATAATAAATTAAATTTGGCTATTGGATTAGTGCTGGGGCTGATGGTCGGTGTCGGACTTGCTTTCTTATTTGAATTATTAGATCGTACCGTAAAAGACGACAAATTTGTTACCGATACGATTGGCTATACGATTTTAGGGACTGTACCTCAAATGTCGCAAAAAGAATTAAATGCGACGATCCAAAAGAAACCAACAAGACCAACTTTGAAGAAACCAACGAATGACAAAACGACGGAATCTCGTCGCAGCCGTTCGAGAGTATAGGAGGAAGAGACATGGCTAAACAACAAGAACGTAAAGGGATCCAAACCCATGCAGTAAGTCTGATCACTTTAGTGGATCCTTCTTCTCCTATTTCAGAACAATATCGGACGATTCGAACCAATATTCAATTTGCGTCTTCAGCGGATCAACAAATAAAAACATTAGTCGTCACTTCTTCGGGACCAGGCGAAGGCAAATCGACCACATCTGCGAACTTAGCAGTAGTTTTTGCAAAATCAGGACAACGAGTATTGTTAGTGGATGCAGATATGCGGAAACCCACCGTCCACAAAACGTTTAATTTACTGAATAATGTGGGCGTTAGTACAGTTTTGAGCACTTCAACGAATCTAGCTGAGGCAGCCCAACAAACAGTGATCGACAATCTCTCCATTTTACCAAGTGGTCCTAAACCACCAAACCCTTCGGAATTATTGGGATCATCTAGAATGAACCAAGTGATGGCGGAAGCAAAGAAACTCTATGACATCGTGATTTTTGATATGCCGCCAGTAGTGGCAGTAACGGACGCCCAGATCATGGCGTCCAAAGCGGATGGGACGATTCTCGTTGTGCGCGAAAATGTTTCCCGCAAAGAGCCATTAACAAAGGCAAAAGAATTATTGAATATGGTGCAAGCTCGCGTATTAGGGGTAGTCTACAACGGAGCAGAGAATAACAAAGATTCAGGCTATTACTATTATTACGGGAATTAATGAATTAGGAGACGAACGAAATGATTGATTTACATTGTCATATTTTACCTGGTATCGATGATGGTGCCGAAACGATGGAAGCAAGTATTGCGATGGCAGAAAAAGCCATTAGTCAAGGAATCACTCACATCCTGTGTACGCCACATCACAACAACGGGAAATATCACAATCCAAAATCTGACGTTATTTCGTTGGTCTCTTCTTTGCAATCAGAATTAGACCAGCGAAATTTGCCCTTGACCGTATTAGAAGGACAAGAGGTACGGATAACAGGAGATTTAATTGAGGATATTCGTAATGATGAGATTTTATTTACGGATCTGGACGATACGTATATTTTGATAGAATTTCCTACCATGGAAGTACCAACATATTCCGAACAAGTCTTATTTGAACTAAAGAGCCTTGGCAAAACACCAGTCATCGTACATCCAGAGCGAAATGCCTATTTTAGAAAAGATCCGAATAATTTGCTTCCATTCCTAGACATGGGATGCTTAGCACAATTGACAGCTCCAAGCTATATGGGAGTCTTTGGGAAAGACATTCAAAAAACAGCGAAAATAATGGTTGAACACAATTTGGTTCAGATGGTAGCGTCAGATGCTCATGGAGTCAATAAACGGACTTTTTATATGAAGGAAGCGTATGAGCAGATCGCCAAAGATTTTGAACCAAACAAAGTAACTTTAATGCAACAAGTGGCGAAAGATTTGATAAATGGGGATCAAATCGATTATCCAGAATACACAACAATAAAAAAGAAAAAGTTTGGGTTATTTTAGGGGGCTTTTGAGGTGTTTGAATTAACAAGAAGAAGAAAAATAGCCACGTTGATTCTAGTGGACAGCATATTATTGGTTTTTGCCAATATTGCTTCGTATTATTTTATGAAACCATTTGTTTTGATTCCGATGGATTTTATGCAAATTTCAATTGTTCTTTCAATTGTCTTATACTGGCTATTTGGCTGGATTTTTCGTGTCTTTTCCAGAATTAATCGTTACACGAATCTGCGAGAAATGATTGCTATCTTTTTAGCGCTGACATTAAGTTCAATTACAACGATTCTTCTTCTTTTTTTCAGTAAGGAAAATTATAGTATGCGTCTGGTGATCTCTACGTACTTTCTTTCGATGTTCTTTATCATTGCTAGTCGATTAGTTTGGCGCTTGTACATCGAGAAGAAAAACAGCCGTTGCATACCTAGTGAAGAAGTAAAGAACACCTTAATTCTAGGAGCAGGCGAGGGTGGCCGAATTCTCTATAATAGCTTGTTAGGATCAAAGACTGCCGGGGATATCAATGTCGTTGGGTTCATTGATGATGATCCCAATAAAAGACATACCTATCTTTCTGGTAAGAAAGTGCTTGGCTCTATCAAAGACTTGCCAGAACTAGTTGATAAGTATGAAATTGCTATGATAACTATCGCGATTCCTTCGCTTTCCCGCAAAAAACTGCGTGAGATCTTTGAATTGATCGAGCCATTGCATGTGAAAGTAAACAGTATGCCATCTATGGAGGAAGTCGCTTCAGGAAAAATCAATCTCTCTCGTTTAAAAGAAATCGATGTGGTTGACTTATTAGGGCGAGATGAAGTTCAGTTGGATATTGATGCCATTAAAGATCAAATCACAGGAAAAACGATCCTCGTGACAGGCGCCGGGGGATCAATCGGTTCAGAAATTTGTCGTCAAGTCATCCGTTTCAATCCCCGAAGACTATTGCTGTTAGGTCATGGAGAAAACTCGATTTACTTGATTGATCGCGAATTAAGAAACAATTATCAAGAAAATATAACAGAAATTGTGCCTATTATCGCAGACATCCAAGACCGTAAGAAAATCTTTGCAATCATGGAACATTATCAACCAGAAATTGTCTACCATGCTGCGGCCCATAAACATGTGCCATTGATGGAGTACAATCCAAGAGAAGCCGTTAAAAACAACGTCTACGGAACTAAAAATGTCGCTGAAGCGGCTAAAGCAGCTAAAGTCAAAAACTTTGTCATGGTTTCAACTGACAAAGCAAATAATCCTCCGAATGTCATGGGAGCGACGAAACGAATCGCCGAAATGATCGTTACCGGATTAAATGAAGCAGGATGTACGAAATTTTCGGCTGTCCGCTTTGGGAATGTGTTAGGTTCTAGAGGAAGTGTGATTCCCGTGTTCAGGGAACAAATCGCAAATGGCGGACCAATTACCATCACGGATTTTCGCATGACGCGCTATTTTATGACCATTCCGGAAGCCAGCCGATTGGTAATTCAATCAGGAGCTTTGGCTAAAGGTGGAGAAATCTTTATTCTAGATATGAGTGAGCCAGTCAAAATCATTGATTTGGCAAAAAATATGATTCGATTGAGTGGCTATAGTGAAGATGAGATAGAAATTATTGAGACCGGGATTCGTCCTGGGGAAAAACTCTATGAAGAACTGCTATTAGATAAAGAACGAAACGATGAAGCCGTGTTTGAGAAAATTTTTGTTGGCAATATCACTGGCTATTCAATAGCAGAAGTCATGGAATTTGTTGAACAATTATCTGATGATGACAAACAGCTAGCAAAAGATGTTGTTGCTTTTGCCAATGCTTCAAATAAATAGAAAGTAGGATTGTGAATTGAGAAATAAGAGGATTTTATTGTCTTCTCCACACATGAGTGATGAAGGCTATGAACAAGAGTTTGTAAAGCAAGCTTTCGATACTAACTGGATTGCTCCTCTAGGGGCAAATGTGACTGGATTCGAAAACGAATTAGTAGATTTTTTAGGTGAGGGACATGCGGCGGCCTTGGTTTCGGGTACTTCTGCTATTCATATGGCATTGAGAGCAGTTGGAATAGAGAGAGGGGATATTGTTATTTGTCAATCACTAACTTTTTCAGCTACAGTAAATCCAATTATTTACCAAGGCGCTACACCCGTTTTTGTTGATAGCGAAAAAAACTCATGGAATATGGATCCGGAGCTTCTAAGAATGGCTTTAGAAAAATATCCAAGTGCTAAAGCTGTTATTGTAGTACATTTGTATGGGTTATCGGCCAAACTTGATGAAATTATTTCAATTTGCAAAGAGTATAATATACCGTTGATTGAAGATGCCGCTGAGTCTTTAGGGACGACATATAAAGGAAAATACACTGGAACTTTTGGTGACTACGGTATTTTTTCATTTAATGGAAATAAAATCATTACAACCTCTGGCGGAGGAATGCTTGTCTCGAAGAATGAAGAACGTATTGACAAAGTACGTTTTTGGGCAACACAAGCCAGAGATAAAGCTAGACATTATCAACATAGTGAAGTTGGATATAACTATCGAATGAGCAATATTGTGGCTGGTATTGGTCGTGGTCAGTTAAAAGTCTTGAATGATCGAATTGTCAAAAAAAGATATATCCATGACTTCTATAAACAAGAATTGAGTGGTATATCTCAAATTTCTTTCATGCCTGAAAATAATTGGAACGAACCCAATTATTGGTTATCCGTAATTGTTTTAAAAGACATGGATCCTAACAAATTGATGGACAAATTAGAAAAAGAAAATATAGAATCAAGACCAGTTTGGAAACCGATGCATTTGCAACCAGTTTTTGAAAAATACGATTTTATTGGTAACAACGTGGCAAAAAATTTATTCGAAACAGGCGTTTGCTTACCCTCTGATTCAAAAATGACGGATAAGGATTTGCGCAGAGTAACTCAGGTAATTAAAGAAATATTTATAAAAGATGGTGAAAATGTATGAACATTTGCGATGTTACAATTACATTGAGGGCTATTGAGAATGAAGATAATACATTTCTATTGAAAATGATCAACAGTCGTAGTATTGAAAGCAAAGTTTTAGGCTGGTCTTTCCCCCATTCTCATAATAGTCAAGTTGAATGGCATAATACTTTTCAGAATACTTTTAAAGATGTCAAATTGATTATCGAGTGGGATGGAATAAAAGTAGGTCTTATAGGAGCCACCAATATCGATTTGAAAAATAGCAATGCAAATGTCCATATTAAGCTCGATGAAGACGCGCCTAGACGTAAAGGAATCGCATATAAAGCAATGCAAATTTTTTGCGACTATCTATTTGATGAATTTAACTTACATTTAGTTTATGCGAATATTTTAGATAATAATCATGAATCTAAAGGTTTGTTTCAAAAACTGGGGTTTGTCCAAGAAGGAATAAGTAAATCAAGGGTTTTCAAAAATGGAAATTATCACGATGTAGTACATTTCACTAAATTTAATGAAAGACATATAAGTAAATGATGCAGTATAATGATATTGGTGGTTTTTTTGCTTTAGAAAAAAAAGCTGATTTATTTTCGTTTAGTGAACCTACGGGGAAAAAAAGTGATAACGTAGAGTATACCCTATCAGGAAGAGCTGCATATCAGTTGGTTTTAGAGGATTATTTTCGCATGCATGGACATTATCCAAAACGCGTTTTTTTCCCTGATTATTGTTGCTTGACAATGCTACAACCTTTTATTGAAAAAGATATCAACATATTTTTTTATAAAGTAAATTATGACAGCAAACAAAAGCTTCATGTTGGAAAACTTGACACATCTATAATTAATTCTGGGGATATGTTTGTCTTTATGTCCTATTTTGGCTTTTCTTTAGGCAATGAGGATTACATAGAGAGCATGCTGTGTTCTTTAATTGAAAGAAATGTTATTTTAATTGAAGACATTACTCACTCCTATTTTAGAACTAAACATGGGGATATATTAGCAGATTACCAAATAGCTAGTTTAAGAAAGTGGTGTGCAGTTGCTTCTGGGGGAGAAGCAAGAAAAAATAATGGTAGGTTTTTGGTTATTCCTTACAAAGATAGTAATGAAATTGTGAGTAAGCAATGGCAGTATATGTTAGAGAAAAGTAAGAATAATTATTTAACGAATCAGAGAGAATTATATGAAATGAATGCGCTATTTAATAGATCTTTAAGCAATTTTGATTGGAGATATAAAATTGATAATAGGTCGCTAAATTTTTGGAATCAAGTTGATTTCGACAATCTGATTAAAATTAGAAGGGAAAACGCAAAGGTTATTGTTACCAATTTCAAGGATTCTCGTTTTGAACCAATGTTTGATTATAAAAATATGGATGTTCCTCTGTTTCTTCCTTATAAATTCCATGGTGATCTGTCTAAATTAAAAAACAAGCTATCAAGGAAAGGAGTATATCTTCCAACCCATTGGCCGATTCATTTATCAGGTACAAGTAACATTTGGGAAAATGAAATATCATTGGTTTGTGATCAAAGATATTCTGTTGCAGATATGAAATTTATGATTGATAATATAACAAATGTTGGCTAGGTGAATAATTTATGTATGAAAAATATGTTAAGAGATTTCTCGATTTAGTTATTTCAGGATTAGGATTAGTAATTTTAGGTATTCCAATTCTGATTATTGCATTTTTGGTAAGAGTAAAATTGGGTAGTCCAGTGATTTTTAAGCAAGAGAGACCTGGAAAAAATGAAAAAATCTTTAAACTTTACAAGTTTAGAACGATGACTGATGAAAGAGACAATTTGGGTAGATTATTGGATGATAATTATAGACTTACATCATTTGGTAAATTTTTGAGATTAACGAGTTTAGATGAATTACCTGAGTTATATAATATATTTATTGGAGAAATGTCAATAGTAGGACCTCGACCACTTAGAGTTCAATATTTGCCTTATTACTCGAAAACTGAAAAGAAACGGCATCAAGTTCGTCCTGGTTTAACAGGGCTTGCTCAAGTCAACGGAAGAAATACTGTAAACTGGAATCTGAGATTAGAATATGATGTAGCTTATGTTGAAAACATTTCTTTTATTAATGATTTAAAAATTATTATATTGACAATTAGAAAAGTTTTAAAAAGAGAAGATATAGTGATGGGAAATGATCGAAAAGTGATCGATTTTGATGAAGAACGTCGAAATATGGAAAGATGCGGTGATAAATAGTGCTGGATATTTATTTTGAAGACAATTATGGTAGGCTTTATGAAAAGAAACCAAGCGAGATATTCGAAAAGTTTGTTTTAAAAAATGAATATGGTTGTGTAACTAACAAGTTTATAAAACGTATTATTCCCATACAATTGAATGATTCTCAAGATAAATTTTATGACATAATTACTCCGTACGGATATGGAGGCCCTATAATCGAGTCACTAAACTCTCCTTCATATAAGGAAAAATTAATTGAGTCCTACAACAAAGCCTTCAGAAATTATGCGGATGATAATAATATTGTTTCGGAATTTGTCAGGTTTCATCCCATTGTAAGAAATGCGGAAGATTTTAATAGTATATATCAAATAAAAGTTGATAGAACTACATTTGGAACTGATTTAACTCAAAATGATCCTATAGCTTATGATTTTTCAAATTCCGCAAAAAAGAAAATTAATAAACTCCTAAAAAAATATCCAATTCATTATGTATATGATGAACATCCTAAAAACTTAAACGATTTTAAAAAAATATATTATTCGACTATGGATAGAAAATCTGCGATGGATGAGTATTATTTTGACGATGAGTATTTTAATAAATTAATCGAATATTTTCCTGATAATTTAGTTACTGTGAAAATATTTCTTGATAGTAATGAAAAAAGTGAATTAATTGGAATGGGTCTCTATTTTAGATATGGCAAGTATCTACATACACATCTTTCAGGAACGCTGACCGAATTTTTGAAATTTTCTCCAGCCTATATATTGAAACAAGCATTTCTAGAATATGGTAAAGAAAATGGTTATAGTATTATTCATTACGGTGGAGGAAAAACTTCTTCTACTGAAGATAGTTTGAGGGAATTCAAAGAACGGTTTGGTCAACGTACTCAGTTCAATTTTTGTTTAGGAACCAAAATTTGGAACCAAGAGAAGTATGATGAATTTTGTACGGTGATGGGTACAACTAAGGAAAATGATTTCTTCCCAGCATATAGAAAAAAAAATAGGGAGGATTAAAGTGAAAAAAATACTCTTCATTGTTAACTATCTAATTTTAGATGAAGAAGGTGGAAACTCTCGATTCATGTATCTGGCTAAGAAATTATTAGCTGAAGGAAATGTTGAGATTGAGATAGTTACATCAAATTTTTTACATGCTAAAAAAGTTTTTCGATTAGAAAATGAAAAAAAAATTTTTATTGATAAGAAAGCAATTAAGATTACTTTCTTATCGGAATTGGGATATAAAAAAAATGTTTCTCTTAAAAGAACTTTATCAAATAAAGTGTTTGCTAAGAGCGTGTCTAAATATCTGAAAAGTATGAAGAAAAATGGAAATTTACCGGATGTGATCTATTTTTCAGTTCCTTCGTTAGAGTATGGAAATAAAGTTGTAAATTTTGCTAGAAAGAACAAGATTAATACCATCGCAGATGTACAAGATATTTGGCCAGATGCATTTGAAATGGTTAGTCCTTTTCCTAAAATTGTTAATGACATATTGTTCTTTAACTCCAAGAGGTTATCACGGAATATATATTCGAAAGCGACACGCACAATTGCAGTATCAAATACTTACGCAGAAATAATTGACAGATATAGAAAGAATGATGTTAAGACTGATGTGATATATCTGGGATCGGACTTCAAAGACTTCGATAAGTATTTTAATAAAAAAAACAGTAAAGAAAATATTATAAGATTTACTTATGTAGGAACATTAGGACACAGTTATGATTTATCCCAAGTCTTCGAGGCTTTCAAACAAATTAAAGATTTGAAAATAGAATTTGAATTTCATATTTTTGGTGATGGTCCCCTAAGAAAAACATTTGAAGATAAAGTTGTAAAATTATGTTTAACAGATGTTGTTTTTTTTCATGGTAGACTACCCTATAATGATTTAGTAGGTAATCTTGGAGAAATGGATGTTGCTATTAATCCAATACGAGATGGAGCGGCACAAAGCATTATTAATAAAGTTGGAGATTATGCTGCTGCATCATTACCAGTTATCAATACACAAGAAAATATTGAGTATAGAACCTTAGTAAAAGATTACCAGATTGGAATTAATACTATTAATGATAGCAATCAGATAGCCAAAAGTCTTAAAAAAATCATTAGTCATAGAGAGTTAATTTCGAAATGGGGGAGTAATAATCGTAGGTTAGGTAATGAGTTATTTGATAGAAGACAAACCTATAAATACCTCTGTGGAATTGTCCTTAATACTATAAATTAAAATATTTTTATTATATGAGAGGAAAAATAATTCATGAAATATGGATGTGGAGTGGTTCTATATTTTCCAACTAGTACACAAATTTCAGATGTAATAAGAAAAAAAAATGTTTTTGATCTGTTACTTGTTTTTGATAATACACCGTATAACTCAACAAAAGAAGCAAAAGAAGTAGAAGGAAAATTTCTAAATGCTGGAATTATATATATAGGCAATGGAAAAAATAGAGGGCTTTCTATTGCTTATAATATAATGTGCAAAATAGCAATGAAAAGAGAATCTGATTATTTATTGATTTTAGATCAAGACAGTCTTTTTTCAGAAATAGATATAAAAAGTATGTTTACTTTTATCGATGAATTTAAACATTCTGAAAGAGTAGGAATGTTTGTACCAACAATACAATACCAACATGATAATAACATTTCAGAAAAAAAAGAAGGTTATGAGCAAGTAAAATGGGCTATTTCGTCAGGAAGTTTTTTAAATTTGAATGCCTATAAAATGACAGAAGGATTTGATGAGTTTCTATTTATTGATAGGGTTGACTATGACTATTGTAAGTTACTTGAAAAAATGAATTATTCCATCATAAAAGTTAATTATGTATTTTTAAAACAAGAACTTGGTGAGACAAAATACGTGTTTGGAAGAAAAATTTCAGAGCATTCGGCGATTAGAATTTATTATATGTCTAGAAATAGATGGTATATTAGTTATAAGCACAATATATTTCCTAAAAAAATCATGATACCACTCCTTGGAACAATTAAGCAATTTTTTATGATTGTTTTTTACCAAAAAAATAAGTTTGAAAAAATTAGGTGCCTTAATAAAGGATTTAAAGACTTTCTTTTTTATAAAAAAGGTAGTGATAAATTATGATGGCTATTATAGTGTTCTTACCAATGATAACTTTTTTTATTTTTCAAAATTTTAAACTCACTAAAACAATAATTGCTATGGCAACAGTAATAGTAATGGCAATACTTTTTTCCTTTCAAAATAATCATGGCGGGTCGCTCACAGACTATGATGCATATTACTCACTTTGGACTTTTATAAGTAATGGTGGAAACAATCCTAACTATATTGGGTTTGAAACAGATTATGGGTTTATGTGTCTGATGTGGGTTTTATCCAGATTTACAAATAATTTTGAAATATTTTGTTTAACAATATTTATTTTAAGCTTGGTTTTTATAATATTTGGGTTTTATAAATTATCTCAAATATTACGTATCAAGTTTTCTCTAGTTCTACCAACTATATATATTGTTTATCCATTTGTGTATGATCTTACACAAATGAGATTTTTTTTAGCATACTCAATCACATTTTGCGCTATTTGTATATTGTTAAATAATAATAACAAAAATAATAGCACAAAACTGATCTTTGTCTGTTTAATAATGATGGCTACTTCTTTTCATAAGGCATCAATCGTTTATATCATATTTTTATTGTTTAATAATAAAGGATACTGGCTACTATTTAGGAAAATGTTGCCTATATTAATCATTTTGTTTTTTATTTTACGTAATCAAATAGTGACACTTCCTATTGTATCAAATTTACTTGATGGAAAAGAACAATATTTAATACTGAGCAAGGGGAGTTCAACAGCATCAGCTATTTTTGTTGGTGCTTCGTTATTTTATTATGTAATCATAACAAAATACGTTCTTCAGCAGTTTTTAAAAAATCATCCAGACCTAGTTAAGTTTAATATTAATATATTAGTGAATATGAATACTGCTATGTTGATCATAGTGCCATTTTTGTTTCAAAATTTAGATGTTGAACGAATATTTAGACCATTCTACTTATTGGACAGCATTATTATTTTTAGCAGTCTTCCATATTTTAAAAGCAATTTGATGAGGCTTAGTATTGTTCTCCCGATTTTAGTAATTCAAGTAGTTCATTTTATTCGTTTAGATGGTTTTATTGAGCAAATGATAAATAATGTAACATATGTATTATTTTGAAAATATGGGATGTGATCAAAAATTTGAAAAAAATATTCATAAAAATGCGTGGAGGCTTAGGAAATCAGCTTTTCATGTTGGCCTATGTAATAGGATTAAAAAAGAAAGATGAAGATGTTAAAATAATTATTGATAACTCAGATTATGAGCACTATCATCTGAGAAATTTTGAATTGTTAAGGTATTTGGCAGAAAATGATGATTTTATTATTGGGATGGATAAAGAAGCTTTCTATCACAAATTTCTATTCTCGTGCGTATATAAACTGTATCATTTATTCTTCTATGTTTATAAGAAATTTGGCAAAAAAATACCTATAGAGAATATTGAAACTATACTCAGAAAATTAGGTTTTGATTTTACTGAGCATGGAAATGGAAAAATAAATTATAACAACCGCTCAAATACGTATGTTTACGGTTATTTTCAAGACTATAAGTTAGTAGATAATTCAAAAGATGATCTGTTGAAAGTAATATCTAACCCATCAGTTATAAATAAATTCATGGATAATGAAAATGTTTGTAATCTCTATAATCAAATAAATAAAAGTGACAAGAACTTGGCGGTAAGTATGAGATGCGGTTCTGACTATGTTAGTTTGGGTTGGCCAATATGTACTAAAGAGTATTACCTAGAAGGAATTAAATATTTTGTGAAAAAAGAAAATATCAATACTGAAAATATTTTTATTTTTTCTGATGAAATATCTGAGGCAAAAAAAATATTAATGGAAGAGTTTCCTCAGCTAAATTATGTAAATGGCCTAAATCCTACAGAGTCTTTGTTCGTGATGTCTTTGTGTGATAACTTTATAATATCAAATAGTAGTTTTGCATGGTGGGGACAAGAGTTGTCTTCAAATAAATCAAAGAAAGTTATAGCCCCTTCGAGTTGGTTTAATAATAATGATTATAATTGTGCAAAAATTTATCGTAATAATTTTCACATATTAGATAATGAAGGAAAAGTAATCAAAGCTAACCACATTAGAGGAACGAAATGAACAATAAAACTAAACAAATTTTAAAAAATTTAAGATATGCAGTGTCGGCTAATTTATTCGTCATGATAATATCCATTATTACTAATCTTGTTTTGCCAATTTTTCTAAGTGTCGAAAATTATGGATATTGGCAATTATATCTTTTCTATTATGGATATGTAGGTTTTTTTCATTTTGGCTGGCTTGATGGTATTTATCTTGCTGAAGGAGGAAACGAATATCAAGATATTGACCACCGCAAAATTGGGAGCGAGTTTTGGTACCACTTGGTTTATGAAATATTTATAGCTTCTATAATTGTAGCTATTTCTTTAATATGGATAGAAGAGCAAAATAAACTTAATGTAATTTTGTTTACATCGTTAGCTATGGTGGTCACCAATTGTCGAACCTTTTTATTACTACTTTTTCAAGCGACAAATCGAATTAAGGAATATGCTAGCTTAGCTAGAAATGATCGGTATATTTTTCTTTTAATAGCATTGCCATACATTTTTCTTGGAGGAAAAAACTATCTTATTTTAGTATTTATCGATATTTTTTCCAAGATTGTTATGTTAGTTTATGGGTGTTACATTGCCAAGGATCTAATATTTATTAAAATATTAGCCTTGCGTGAAGTAATTGTGGATATTAAAAACAATATTATTTCTGGAAGTAGTTTAATGTTAAGCACTATTGCCAGCGGATTGATTACTGGAAGTAGTAGATTATTTGTAGAAAACCATTGGAATATAAGTACGTTTGCAAAATTGTCTTTTACTCTCAGTGTATCAAATATGATTATGACATTTATTAACGCTGTTTCAGTGGTTATATTTCCTTTATTAAGGAAGACAGATTTGGCAATACTTAAAGAATTATATCTTCATATTCGAGGAATATTTGTTGCTTTTAGTTTTGCCATTCTTTTGATGTTTTTCCCCTTAGTTGAAATTATATCTTCCGTATTGCCCGAATATAAGGAGAGTATAAAATTTATGGGAATACTATTTCCTATGGTCATATTTGAAGGAAGAATGTCTTTGTTGGTTAGCACTTTCTTAAAAACTATTCGTAAAGAAAAACACATTCTAGTATCTAACCTCATCACATTAATTATCTCTGTTTTACTAGCATATTTTAGTGTGTTTATTTTGGAAAACTTAATTTTAGTAGTAGTATCTATTTTGTTAAGTATTACTTTACGATGTTTAGTTGCTGAAAAGTTACTTTCAAAAGAACTGGAGATTGATGTATCACGTCAGGTGATTGCCGAAATTTTAATAACAGTTGCATTTGTTATTTGCAATCGAGTATTTATGAGTATTATAGGATTTTTTGTTTATTTAACTATATATGTTTGTTACATTTTCTATAATAAAGTTAATTTAGTAAAGGATTTTAGGTATATTAAAAATCTTACTAAAAATTAATTCGAAAATTATAATGTTTTAAGTGGCTTAAAAGTAATTAATGTTGAGGAGAAAAGCAAGTGAAAGGAATTATTTTAGCAGGCGGATCAGGTACACGCTTGTATCCACTGACCAAAGCAACATCCAAACAATTAATGCCCATCTATGATAAACCAATGATCTACTACCCCATGTCTACATTGATGTTGGCAGGAATCAAGGAAATCTTGATTATTTCTACACCACAAGATACTCCGCGCTTTCAAGAATTATTTGGTGATGGTCATGAACTTGGGATTTATCTGGAATATGCGATACAACAAAGCCCAGATGGATTGGCGCAAGCCTTCTTGATTGGCGAAGAATTTATTGGCAATGACAGTGTCTGTCTGATTCTCGGCGACAATATCTACTATGGTGGCGGCTTATCTAAAATGCTGCAACGTGCGGCTCAAAAAGAGCAAGGGGCAACGGTATTTGGTTATCATGTCACTGATCCAGAACGCTTTGGCGTGGTGGAATTTGACGAGCAAATGCAAGCTGTGTCGATTGAAGAAAAGCCAGCAGCACCAAAGTCCAATTATGCAGTAACAGGCCTTTATTTTTATGACAACGAGGTGGTTGAGATTGCCAAACAAATCACTCCTTCTGAACGTGGCGAGTTAGAGATCACAGATGTCAATCAAAGATACCTTGAATTAGGAAAACTATCGGTGGAAGTGATGGGCAGAGGGTTTGCCTGGTTGGATACGGGAACCCATGAGTCATTATTAGAAGCTTCGACATTTATTGAAACCATTGAAAAACGGCAAAACTTAAAAGTGGCTTGTTTAGAAGAAATCGCTTATCGCATGGGCTACATTAGTCGTGAAGCGCTGATTGAATTAGCGCAACCATTAAAGAAAAATCAATATGGTCAATACCTATTGCACCTAGCAAGTGAGGAATAGAAATGGGAAAATTACGTATCACAAAAACAAACTTAACCGATGTTGTCTTGGTTGAACCAGCAGTCTTTGGTGATCACCGGGGCTTCTTTACCGAAAGTTATTCGCAAGAAGATTTCAAAGCCGCAGGCTTAGACTATGCGTTTGTGCAAGATAATCATTCCTTGTCAGTGGAAGCCGGCGTCTTACGGGGCTTACACTTTCAAAAAGGAGAGGCGGCCCAAACGAAATTGATTCGTGTCGTGACGGGAGCCGTGCTAGATGTAATTGTGGATATCCGAAAAGGAAGTCCGACCTATGGTCAATGGGAAGGGTATATTTTATCGGAAAGCAACCATCGTCAATTGTTGGTGCCAAAAGGATTTGCCCATGGCTTTGTTACATTGACACCGAATGTCAACTTTTTGTATAAATGCGACAACTATTACAATGCACAAGCCGATGCCGGCATTGCGTTTGATGATCCAGATCTGGCGATTGATTGGCCGATTGCCAAAGAACAAGCGATTCTTTCGGAGAAAGATCAACACCATCCAACCTTACAAGCATTTGAAGCTGAAAACCCATTTGTTTACGGAGAAATTTAAGGAGTGTTCATGAAATGAAAAGAATCATCGTGACCGGCGGAGCTGGTTTTATCGGATCTAATTTTGTTCATTATGTGGTCAATCACCAACCGGATGTTCATGTGACGGTTTTGGATAAATTGACATATGCGGGAAACAAAGAAAATCTAGCCGGACTACCGGAAGACCGTGTGAAATTAGTGGTAGGCGATATTGCCGATGCGGCATTAGTTGATGAGCTGGTCCAACAGACCGATGCGGTGGTTCACTATGCCGCTGAGTCTCATAACGACAATTCATTAAAAGATCCCTTTCCTTTTGTCCAGACTAATTTGATCGGTACTTACACATTGATTGAAGCTTGTCGCAAACACCATGTTCGCTATCATCATGTTTCGACAGATGAAGTGTATGGCGATCTTCCTTTGCGGGAAGATTTACCAGGTCATGGGGAAGGACCAGGCGAGAAGTTCACCGATAAAACCCCCTACAATCCTTCCAGTCCTTATTCGTCTACAAAAGCGGGATCGGATTTATTGGTCAAGGCATGGGTTCGGTCCTTCGGACTTCAAGCTACACTCTCTAACTGTTCCAATAATTATGGCCCCTATCAACATATTGAGAAGTTTATCCCTCGACAAATCACCAATGTATTAAGTGGGATTCGCCCCAAGCTTTATGGTGAAGGGAAAAATGTGCGTGATTGGATTCATACTAACGACCATTCTTCCGCGGTCTGGGCAATTTTGACCAAAGGAACCATTGGGGAAACGTATTTGATCGGCGCCGACGGAGAAGAAGACAATAAAACAGTGATTGAAATGATTCTTGAATTGATGGGGAAATCAAAGGATGCCTATGATCATGTCAATGATCGTCCTGGTCATGATTTGCGCTATGCCATCGATGCAACAAAATTAAGAGAAGAATTAGGCTGGACGCCAGAATTTACTAACTTTAAAGATGGGCTGGCGGATACGATTGAATGGTACAAAAACAATCGTTCGTGGTGGCAAGCAGAAAAAGAACAAGTTGAAGAAACTTATGCCCAACAAGGACAATAATCTGTAGGATGAAAGCAGGAGGATTCCTGCTTTTTTCGAAAGGAAGCGAAATAAAATGTATTTAATTACTGGTGGCAACGGTCAGCTAGGTACCGAATTACGCCATTTATTGGATGAAACGGGTGTTACATATGTCTCAACTGATTCCCAGGAAATGGACATTACGGATGCAAAAGCAACGATGACAAAGATCCAAGAAATCAAACCCAAGGTTATTTTCCACTGTGCGGCGTACACAGCCGTTGATCAAGCAGAAGATGAAGGAAAAATGCTAGACGAAAAAATCAATGTTGAGGGTACCCGAAATGTGGCCCAAGCAGCTAAAGCTGTAGGAGCTACTCTCGTGTACATCAGTACTGACTATGTCTTTGATGGGACGAAAAAAGTGGGGGAATACCGTGTTGATGACCCAGTGAACCCTCAAAATGAGTATGGCAGAACCAAATTATTAGGCGAACAAGCGGTTCAAGAAATATTGACTGACTACTATATCATTCGTACTTCTTGGGTTTTTGGGCAATATGGTCATAATTTTGTTTACACGATGCAACGATTAGCAAAAGATCATGAGACATTAACCGTAGTGAATGATCAATTTGGGCGTCCGACTTGGACGCGGACATTGGCAGAATTTATGAAGTATGTGATTGATCACAAAGCACCTACCGGGATTTATCACTTGTCAAATGACAATCATTGTTCCTGGTATGAATTTGCGAAAGAGATCTTGAAAGAGACTGCAGTAGAAGTAAAACCGGTGACCTCAGAGCAATATCCGCAAAAAGCTAAAAGGCCGCAATATTCAGTGATGGATCTATCAAAAGCCAAAGCAATTGGCTTTGAAATTCCAACATGGCAAGAAGCACTTCACTTTATGTTGAAGTAAGGAATTGTTTTTATTACAATTCTAAAATCATTTTTTTAGGTCAAAGATTTAGTTTGTTTTATAACGCTGTATTACATTGGTCTACAAAGCTATTTTGACCCTATAAAATTGAAAAACTGAGGGAAGACAGTCACCAATTAACCGTCTTTTATTAACTCAAAGCCTAAAAACACCACCCCTAAGAAGATACCCCGTATCTTCTTTTTCTTTCCCAAAAAAATCCCCTCAAAAAAAACTCAACGAAAACATACGTTCCCTCTTGCCAAAAGGTAACACTTTCTATATGATGAAATGGAATAGAAACCAAATAAAAAAGGCACTTTCTACGGGTGTTGGCGCACCTGTAGAAAGCCCTGATCAGTCACCAAGTTTACACAGCTGACCAATCAAGTTGCCATAGTTGTTTCCCGAAGGAACCAACGTGTTTATTTTACCGAAAGTTGATAGCGATTACTAGTCGCTTTGTGCAATTTTTTGAAATTTTCACGTTTTTCCTGAGGTTTATTTCGCTATGTCAAAGGCATTGGACACGCTGGTCTGATGCCTTTTTTGCTGTTTCTTGATCGAGTGGTTTTCATGGGAATGGGACGCTGTTTCGTTATTGGAAGCTGCTTTTGTTGGCGGATCAAGAAATGCTTTCATCCTAGGTAAAAAGCAAGATTTGGTTTCTATTCGCCTTTCATTTTTCACTGTTGGCATTGATAGAATTAGAAACGGAGGAAAAAATATGTCAGTGATCCAGGCGTTGATCATCTCAATTTGGGTGGCGCTGATTCAAGCCCGCTTCTTCGGGTATGCCGGCTTGAATTTGCGGTTTAGTCCGCTTATGACGAGTTTATTTGTCGGTGTCGTTCTGGGAGATGTTGCCCAAGGGGTAACGGTTGGTGCAGCTATCCAATTGATTTCTATGGGTCAGATTGCGCCAGGCGGCCAGATGGCAACAGAACCGGCTGTCTCGGGAACTGTGGCTACAGCAGTCGCTATCTTGGGTAATCTAGAGCCGACAGCGGCAGTAGCAATCGCGATTCCCGTCGGAATTCTAGGAAGTTATTTATATACATTAAAAATTATCGTGAATTCTTTTGTGACCAAATACATTGATCGGGTGGTCAATAATCTGGAGGACAAGAAATTTACTTTTGCAATCGGTCTGTTGCCAACCCTATTGACGATGCTGACTCATGTGCCGGTATTGTTTATCGCTTTATATTTCGGGGCAGATTCGATAGCTAATGTTGTGACACAATTGGAAGGCACGGTTGTCTTTCATATACTGGATGTTGTCGCCAGTGCGTTAGCAGCTGTTGGGATCGCGATTTTGATTCGGATCATTGGTCAAAAGACCGATATGTTCTTTTTCTTTTTGGCATTCTTCTTAACGATTATTTTGAAAGATTTAGGAATCACCATGGTTACTTGGGCCGTACTGGGTATCGTGACTGCAGGCATTTACACCATGATTATGATCAATGCAAAGGAGGCAGCCTAGATGGATGCAGAGAATACTTCGACTGAAAACAATGGACTGACTAAAAAGGAACTGAACCAGATTTGGAATCGCTGGTACTGGATGAACGAGATCCCTCGCACCTATGAGCGACAAGTCGCACCAGCATTGATGTATGCATTGACGCCTCTGCTCAAAAAAATCTATAAAGATCCTGAAGACTTGCGGGATGCCTACAATCGGCACTTGACCTTTTGGAACACTGATGCGATCTGGGGCGGCAGTACCATTTCTGGGATTACTGCATCTCTGGAAGAACAGCGGGCCAAAGAGTTGACAGAAACAGGTTCTGAGCAGACCGTTTCAACAGAATTGATCGAAGCAACGAAAGTCGGATTGATGGGACCAATGGCAGGGATCGGGGATTCCATTAATAATGGCACGTTGCAGTATCTATTGATTGCGATTGCACTGCCTTGGGCTGCAGATGGTTTATGGTTCGGTGCGGTTATTCCCTGGATCGTCTTTTCTGTTGTGACGTATCTCTATGGCCGTGCATTTGTCCACTTTAGTTATCGGTTAGGGAGGCAAGCGGCTCGAGAACTGATTGCTGGGACAAGAGCCAATTTAATCATGAAAGCGTTGACGATTCTTGGTATGTTCATGATGGGAGTGACGGCGGCACGGTTTGTGACGATTCAATCTTCATTATCTTTTGTCCTGTCAGAAAGAGAATTTTCTTTACAGAGTATTCTGGACTCTATCTTGCCAGGCATCTTACCACTTTCACTAGTCATGGGCTTGTACTTCTACTTTGAAAAGAAGGGTCTGAATGTACTAAAAGGGATGTTATTGTTGACTGTTATCGTTGGATTGCTGGCAGCGATCGGAATTTTATAAATCAGAAAGAGGGTGTCACAAATGGGGAAAATTACTTTTGCTCGAGTAGATAGTCGTTTGATTCATGGCCAGATCGTGACAAAGTGGGCCAAGTCTTCGGGTGCGAATACAATTTATATTATCGATGACGCGGTGCGTTCCGATGATTTTTCGATGGATATTTATATGGCTTCAGGAAAACGTTACGGTTTTCAAGTGAAGGTATACAGCATAGCGGAAGTACTGGCAGCTTGGGAAGCCAATCAGTTCGGTGCAGATAAAGTATTTGCTTTGTTCAAAACGGTAGCAACAGCGATCAAGTGTTTGGAGTTGGGGTTACCGTTACCTTGTTTGAATCTAGGCGGCACGCCAAAAAGACAAGCGGCCGAGTTCTTCATCAAAAATGTTGCCCTAACCGAGACAGAGTTGGAACAATTGCGTCAATTATCAGCTGAAAAGGACATCAAGATTTATGCGCAAACGGTTCCCGAAGCAGCGAAGAAATCGATTTAGGGGGGACGTCGATGAAAAAAATTGCAGTAGTCAATTCAAAAAGTTTTGGCAAGTTTTTTCCGGAACATATCCAACGACTGCAAGCATTTGGTGAAGTGGACTTTCATCTGTTTGAACCAACGATTAAAGGGGCACAACTGGCTGAGGCACTCAGGGACTATCAGTGCATTATCGCTAGTGTCACGCCAACTTTCGATCGTACGTTTTTTCAGAATACACCAAATCTTGGACTGCTTTGCCGTCATGGTCTAGGGGTCGATAATGTAGACCTTAGTGCTGCAACCGAAAATCAGGTACTGGTGACCAAAGTTTTAGGACCAATCGAACGGCAAGCGGTAGCAGAACATGCGATTGCTTTGTTAATGAACGAACTTCGTAAGATCAATAAAGGGCAGCGGCTGATCAAAAATGATGAGTGGCACTTGCGGTCGAGTTGCAATAGTTTTGAACTCAAGCACGCAACGGTCGGTGTGATTGGCTATGGCAATATCGGCTCCAAGGTTGGCTAGATTCTGCATGAAGGCTTTGGTGCTGAAGTGCTAGTCTATGATCCTTATAAGTCTGTTGAAGACATTCACAAAGCAAAAGGAAAAAAAGTATCTTTGCCGGAATTATTGTCAGAAGCGGATGTCATCACACTTCACTGCAATCTTTCAGATGAAAACCAGCGGATGCTTTCTGATGCAGCTTTTGATCAAATGAAGCAGCATGTCTTGCTGATCAATACTGCACGTGGGGAATTGGTGGATGAAGCAGCTTTGATCCGTGCGTTGGCTAGAAAAGAAATTTCCGGTTATGCTGCCGATGTCTTTTGCCACGAACCGTTAGATCCTGCGCATCCATTACTGGCTTTTGAAAATGTCACATTGACCCCTCATATCGGTGCGTATACTTCTGAAAGTTTAGCCGGAATGGGAGATCATGTAGTGACGAATATTGAGCGCTTTTTTGCGCACTTAGAACCCTTTGGTCTGGTGAATGAAAGGAGTTGGTCGGTATGATTGGTATGCAAATTATTTCTCATGGCGAATTCAGCCAAGGGATCGTTCATTCGTTACAAATGATCATTGGTGAGACACAGCAGATGGCGTTCGACACACTTGCTGAAAATGAAGAGGTCGACAGTTTCCGTCAAAAAATTTTAGATCAAAGCCGCAAGCTGGATAGGGGGCATGGGGTCTTGGTATTTGTCGATATGTTTGGAGCAACGCCTTACAACTGTGCTTATTATAATTCACAATTTTTTGACCCTAACCATTATCAGATCGTTGCCGGGTTCAATCTGCCGTTAGTGATTGAAGCAATCATGCAACGTGAACAGATGTCTTTGTCACAATTAGTCGCACATTTGCGTCAGGCAGCGATCGACACGATTGTCTTTCAAGACAAATATGAGTGAAGAGAAAGTGAGGCAGTCTATGTATACGGCATTAATGATGCGTCCCGAGGACAATGTTGCCATGGTTTTGCAACCAACGCCGGCGGAATCATCCGTGAAGATTGTTAATCAAGCGACCTTAAATGAATTCCTGATTGTCCAGTCTATTGACAGCTACCATAAATTTTCTGTAAAAGATATTGAATCTGGCGAAGAGATTATCAAATATGGCGAAGTGATAGGGATTGCTACAGCAGCGATTACCAAAGGTGAACATGTGCATACACATAATGTGAGGAGCATCAGAGTCTAATGAAACCAATAATGGGTTATAAACGATCCGATGGGCAATATGGGATCCGCAACAAAATTTTAGTCATTGCGACAGTGGGCTGTGCCAATGAAACTGCACGCCGTCTGGCTGAACGAATTGCCGGCACGGTCTTTATCCCAGCTGGAAAAGGCTGTGGTCAAATTGGAGATGCAGTAGAAATCACCAAACGAACGTTGACGGGATTTGTCTTAAATCCCAATGTCTATGGGGCAGTCTTTGTCGGGTTAGGCTGTGAGACGATTCAGCCTCACGAAATGGTGGCTCGGGTTCAGAAGGTATCAGACAAACCGGTCTACTCTTTTAGCATCCAGGAAGAAGGCGGGACAACAAAAACAATCGCGACAGTCGTTCCTTTATTAGAAAGACTGGTAGGCGCGGCTGCCCGGATTGTGAGGGAACCCGTTGAACTATCTGCTCTTACTTTAGCGACCAATTGTGGCGGCAGTGATGCAACCAGTGGGTTATCCGTTAATCCTGCTTTAGGAGTTGCGACAGAACTTTTGGTAGCTGCAGGCGGTCGATCGATCCTAGGAGAAACGACAGAATTGATCGGTACAGAGCATATCTTGATCCGTCGTGCCAAAAACCAACAAGTCAAACGGGATATTCAGACTATCATTGGCGGTCTCGAAAAACAATTTGAACGTCTCCAAGTAGATATTCGAGGAGCAAATCCTTCACCTGGTAATCAAAAAGGTGGTTTGACGACACTTGAAGAAAAATCGTTAGGCGCAATCATGAAAGCAGGACACGCCACGATCAATCAAGTCGTCAAATATGGAGAGATCGCCACTGAAAAAGGGGTGATCATTATGGATACTCCCGGATACGACATTGAATCTGTGACAGGGATGGTGGCTGGCGGAGCCCAAATCTGTGTATTTACAACGGGCAGGGGCACACCTATCGGAAATCCCATCGTACCAATGGTTAAGATTACCGGTAATCATGAGACGTATCAACAAATGTCTGAACATATGGATCTTGATTTATCTGCGATCATTACTGGCAAGATGTCCATCAAGGAAGGCGGCGAAAGGATCCTTTCGGAAATGATCGAAGTAGCAAATGGAAAACGAACTGCAGCGGAGAAATTAGGCTTTCAGGAGCTAGCGATTTATCGCAACAATGAAGTCTGGGGCTGTGATTTATAAAACAGCCCCAACTAAATACTGCTAAACATCCTATCTAGGTGATTTAGCAGTTGCTATTAAGTCGATCGTACTTTTGAAAAACTGTCACTTTCAGCAATCGTCATTACTGCAATAAAAAAGAAATATCAAGAAAGTACAATCAAGCAAGAACTGTTATCGAAAAACGATGTAGCGCCCTCCAGAAGTTAGCTGTTTCAGCTATCCTATAGAGGGCGCTCTCTTACGAATAGATTCTTGAAGGAATGTGTAAGAGGGCCTTTTCGGATAGAGGACGGATTTCTTCGTGAAAAAAATGCCTAGAGAGGAGGCACAAATGAGTCTATCTTCTTTGAAGCAATAATGGGTTAGGATTTTAATATAAACCGGTATATTTTAGTATCATTTAAGCGCTAGACTTTTTATAATTAGATGAAGCGATTACAAGCAAAGTTTGATGTCATAGATCAATAAGAAGAATTCCAGGTTGATAATAGAAGGAACAACATGTTAGCGAACAGTGAGCCATTACAGCAATTGATGGATTTAATTGAAATCCCCGTTTTAGTCCAAGAGAAAGTGAACGCAGCCTTAGAGGAGCTGCAAGAACAAGAGATGATTACTAGTGTACATAAATTGCTCGATCCAGTAACAGCTTCAGCAGAAGCCAAGTGGTTATCCCAACTGTACAAAGAGGAGTCGATGAAGGAATTGGCGATCCATTTGTATGCAGCGACCATCAGCTGGAAACATATTTATCAACCGCTGCAAATTCCTCATGAGATTTATTTGGCTACGATGAGGGCATTTACTCGATTCTTAAAAGAAACGAAACAAGTCGGTAATCAGGATGTGTTTGATCGTGGATTTTGGACATGGCGGTATTTGTGCGGATTAGAATTTAGGATCGATCAGCTAGAATTTGAAATGATCGCCGCTGATCATAAGAGCAAAGCACCACAACTTGAAGGTCAAACCTATCTTTCTCTTCACATCCCTTCAGATGCAAAACTGGTTCATGAGCAAGTCCAAGAAAATTATCAGTCAGCCAGAATGTTTTTTGAAACCTACTTTCCTGCATACGCTTCAGCACCAATTGTGACGGATACTTGGCTGCTTTCGCCCAAGTTGAAAGAATGGCTGCCAGCAACTTCCAACCTCGTTTTGTTTGGAAATGACTACGAACTGCTGTTGACAGAACCAGAAAAAAATGACAGCGTACTCTGGCTCTTCAATACTATTTCTAACGATGTCAGCAAGTATCCCGAAAACACCACCTTACAAAAAGCAGCGAAGGCATGGCTGTTAGCAGGGAATGCGATTGGATCGGCTGTCGGGCGCTTGCAGTAATTTTGCACTAGTAGGAACATGACTATCCCAATGCTTTTACCACCGGAATGGTTTTTCCTGAAGAAGCGATTGTAGTAGCTGCAGCTGATTTGGCAACTGGACGATTCAATTGACTGTGGTGTCGATCATTCAATGAAAATCAAACAGAGATAGAGGCGTGCGCAATGAGTGAGCATGCCTCTATCTCTTTGTGTAACAAACCTCCGATTTATTTAGTCTGAAAAGAATCAAAAAGCAATTTACGATTCATGCGGGAATCTAACAAGTTGATTGCAACGAGATGTCAGAATTTTGCATCCAGATGTTTTTCCTGTGATTCTGCCCAAAAGCAGCAAAATATTCGGTATGCTAGTAGAAATGAAAAGTAGGATTCAAAAGGAGATAGCATGAAAAAACTGGAAAAATTGATAGTCGCAAGCTCGTTGATGTTGATAGGTTTTCCATTGGTTGCAAACGCAGAGGATGTCGATCGTCAAATTCAACAACAAACCCAGCGAATCAATGAAATCAAAGGGGAATCTGCTTCAATAGAGGCGTTCAAACAAAAGACGGAAACGGAGATCCAGCAACTTGAATCTGAAATGGACTCGATTTTGGCATCAAAGGCTAGCACCGAGCAAAAGGTCAACAAAATCGCGGTTGAAATCAAGGAATTGGAGGAAAAAATCGCCAAACGGAAAGAAACACTGGCGAATCAAGCAAGAGATATTCAAGTTTCAGAACCTTCGAATGCCATGATGACGACATTACTTGATGCTGACTCACTAGGTGAAGCAATTCAACGAGCCATTGCATCTGTCACCATCATGAATGCCAGCAATAGTATCGTTGAGCAACAGCAAAAAGACATCGAGACAAGTATCAAGCTCGAAAAAGAACTAGAAGAAAAACTATCCGAAATTGAAACTCATGCGAGCGAGCTGCAACAAAAGCAAGAAGAGCTTGCAGATGTACGATTGAATCAGGATGTGGCATTGGCCGACTTACGATTGTCTCTGAATCAAGAAGAGAGCAAAAAGTCTGATTTGGAAGCAGAAAAAGCGGCTGCTAAAAAGAAACGGGAAGAAACACTGAAACAATTAGCAGCAGAAAAAGCGTTAGCTGCAGAAGCTAAGAAACAGGCACAAGCTGAGGCAAAAAAAACTCAGGAACAAGCGAAAAAACAAGTAGCCGCTGAAGCAGCGGTCTCTCAAGAAAAAGAGTCGGCAAAAGAAACCGGCACAGAAGCAACGACATACGCTAATGCTTCTACACCAATCAATGAAGAGACCAACATTGAAGAAACAAGTAAAAAAGAAACCAATCAAGATACTGACCAAGAAACACCGGAGCTTGCTAGTGGAAATCAAACAAGCGGTTGGTCTTTACCGGTCGATTCTGTCCATATCTCGAGTCGTTTTGGATACCGTACAGATCCAACGGGCTCTTCCGGCAACCAGCACAATGGGATCGACTTTACCGGCAGCAGTGGAACACCGATTTATGCGATTCAAGGTGGGAAAGTGGTAGAAGCCGGTTATGGTCCGTCCACAGGAAATTATGTGATCATAAAGCATCCGAATGGCATCTATAGTTATTACATGCACTTCAATGCATTGCCTGCTGTTAGTAGCGGTCAAAGTGTCACAGCACGTCAATACCTTGGTGGAATGGGAACAACTGGAAATTCGACTGGTGTCCATCTACATTTGGGAATGGCGACAGGACTATGGTCAGGCTTCTTTGACCCTGCGTCTGAATTAGGCCTCTAAATAAAAAAAGCAGCGGCTGCTTGCAGTGATCCGAAAAGTTGGACCAAAAGTCAACTTTTCGGACACACTTCATTTTTGCCGCTGCTTTTTATTATGGTCATTGCTTGCTGTCCTCTTTTGAGAAAAGAAAGGCATTTCAGGCATTGCATCAGCCAACTGCCAATGGGTTCAGCTGACTTGCGGTTTCGCTTGCGGATCTTGCTTCGAAGATCAGTTGCTCTACTCGGCTAAACCTTCTAACAACGCTAGCCATCGCTCAGCGAGCTGCTCACTGCTGCAAGTAACTGTAAATGATTCTTTCCCTGTCATTTCGACATAGATCTCTGTCTCTGAAATTTTAACAATACGCATACTAGTTTTCCTCCTTCGCAGCATTCCGCCACTATTTTCTTAAAGTAATTTTTTCTTAAAGCACTACTTTCTTAAAGCACTATCTTCTTAGAGCACTATTTTCTTAAACTAGTACCTTTTTGTTTCTCAAAAATAAAATACGCGAAAAGATCAAAAAATTTTTTTCTTTTGCATTTTCTTTTAAATTAATTGCAATTGCCCCTTTTTGGATCAAATGCGTTGGTAAGAGTAAAATTTGGCCAAATGCACTCATTTTTGGCGCATTTTTTGTTGGCTTTCTTCTGCATAGAGATCTTGATAAATCAGACTAAAACTTCCTCGTTTGCCGGGGAGATCGTGAAAATGAAGCTCCCCTAGTAAATGATTGGTGAGAGGAGAAAAAGAAAGGTCCAGAAATTCAGTGAGGCTAGTATTCGCCCGAGGCAGTTGATAGCTATGTTCCCGTTTGATAATGCCATGAGCAAGAAAACTGATCAGCATGGTTTGCTTTAGACGACGGGATTCAACCGAGCTGGGAAAAGAGAACTGATTGTGCAGTTCAATGAACAGCTGCGGTCCAGAAGCGGACAACGTCATGATTTTTCCAGGATTGACCCAAATGGTGTCTTTTTTGGTGGCGTTTGTTAGTGGTAGCAAGCTGTATTCGCTAGTTGCACAAGGAATCTTGTATTGACGTTTGATATTCGACTGGCTGAATAAATGGTACAGTGTATCTTTGAAAAGCGCGTACTCATAAAAATGGAAATGGAGAAGAATCTGTTTGATGATAGGAAATGGCGGCTGTGGAAGAAGTGAACAATAGTCTTGATAAATGATCAAAGAATGCGTGCGATCATCACGAACAAAAGGCAGAATGGCAAAAATTTCTTTCTCGAAGTCAGTTGTCATGGTTGGACGGATCAAAGCAGCAAGTTCCTGGCAAGTGGCCTGATCACTAGAATTGAGGAATCGTTTACATTTTGGCTCAAAGGACAGACGATAAGGATCAAGTTTATTCGAACTTATAGGGGAGTAGCATCTCTTCATAGAAAAACTCCTTCATTTTAGATACTTCAACTATAAAATTATCTGACTATTTTTGCAATAAAAAGTGCATAATTCAAATGATTTATTGATTTTTGATAAAAATAGTCACTTCCTCTTTTTGCTATGGTTAATGTACCCGCGGGAACACCAAGCAAAAGGAGGAATACAATGAAAGAATGGCATACACTGATGGCTTCTTATGAGCGCCTCTTTTACAAAGTGCTGATTCGGGCGGGCATCTTCCCCAGTCATCCAGATTTTGAAGATTATTTGCAAGAGTTGCGACTCATGCTCTTTGAGCGCGCACGAAGGTATCCTGATGAAGGGATCTTTCGCAACGAAAATGAAGTGAATTATCTATTTGGCTTTTTGCTATGGCGAGTGATTGATTTACAACGAAAAAGTAATCGTCAAAAACAACTGATTCAAGCAATCGCATCAGAGCAGGAAGAAACGATTGATCTGAAAGAAGACATCGACAATCATCTATTGCTGATGCAATTCTGGGCATTTCTGAAACCGAAAGAACGACAAATGTGGCTTGATTGGGTCAATCAAGAGGGATCAAAACAGTCTCGCTATTATTATCGTCAGAAGTTGAGAGCCCGTTGGCAGCAATTTATTCACGAGGAGACGACAAGCAGCAAAAAATAGGTGTTCTATTTAGTCAGAATAAAAGTGAAGGACCCAGACAGGAGCTTTCTTACTCGTTCCTCTTGTATCGTGCAGCTTCTTTTTGTAAACTGAAATCAAGGAACAAAAGGCACCTTTTGTCTAAACTGTTTTCGCATTATCGACAGGTAATGACAGTTTTTCTTGGTACTTGATAAACTCCTTTTATGTTGACCATGATTTGGTGCCTTAAGTTCTAATTGAATGAGAAGCGTCATTTTTCCAAATCATATTAACAGCAATCGTCGAATAAAGCGGTCTTCGAATGGAAGAGGCCGCTTTTTTTCGGCAATTCGCGACTTAAAAAGGCGCTTTTTTTGGTCAGACTATTTCTAGAATACGGTGGATATTTTGGTAGTCAAAAACAGCAACATAGTCTATACTTTGGCTATCATCATACGATACGTATGGCAAAGACCGAGGGCCTTGACTGATCACTTGCAAAGCGGGAGTATCAAAAAGCAAGTGGGCAAACCAGCAAACGATTTGCTAGTGAATAGACGTTGGTCAATAGGAGGAATGAATGATGGGGAAAATTGATATTTCCAATCTGACACGAGATTATGGCAATGGCAAAGGAATTTTTGACCTGTCATTTTCTGTGGAAGCAGGAGCGTTTGGTTTTCTGGGTCCTAATGGCGCTGGGAAGACCACAACGATCCGTCATCTAATGGGGTTCATCAAACCTCAAAGCGGCAACTGTTTGATCAATGGGATGAATTGCTGGCAGCAACGAGAACAAATCCAAAGAAATTTAGGCTACATCCCTGGCGAAATGACTTTTTTTGATGATATGACCGGAAGCGAATTTATTAAATTTATCGCAAAGTATCGGGGAAATGCTGAAAATGGACGGGCCAAAGAATTACTTGATCGATTTGAGTTAGATCCGAACGGCAAGATCAAGAAAATGAGTAAAGGGATGAAACAAAAAATTGGCATCGTTGTGGCTTTCATGCACGACCCAGAGATCTTGATTTTAGATGAGCCTACTAGTGGCTTAGATCCCTTGATGCAGTCACGTTTTATTGATTTAATTACTGAAGAAAAAAAGCGCGGCAAAACCATCCTCATGTCTAGCCACATGTTTGAAGAAGTTGAGCGGACCTGTGATCGAATTGGCATCATTCGTGCCGGAAAATTAGTTGCGTTGGATTCCACCGACACATTAAGAGAAAAACATCTGCGTCGTTATACCGTCACTTTGCCAAATGAACAACTGGCGGCAGCCTTTGCAGCAGATTTCAATGGAGAAATCGATCCGGCACAACCTAGTCAAGTTCAAGTCAGTACGAGTCAAACATTGGAACAGATTTTTATGGATTATTATGGAGGTGAAGAGAAATGATCAATTTCACCCTTTACAAACGCGAATTGCGCCGCAGCATCCTGACGCTTGTGATTTTTGGTGCCGTCATGACCCTCTACATCTCAATCATTGTCAGTATGTACAATCCAGAAATGATGCAGTCTCTTGAAGAAATGCGCAAGATGCTGCCAGAATTGATGTCGGCAGTCGGCATGAAAGCCGGTGCTAACTCATTATTGGGTTTCATGTCTTCTTACCTCTATGGTTTTATTTTGATCATTTTTCCAATGGTATTCTCGATTCTTCGAGGGAATGCATTGATTGCCAAATATGTGGACAGCAACGCGATGGTGGCCCTTCTGGCAGCACCCATCAAGCGGAGAACGATTGTCATGACGCAGATGTCGGTTCTTTTAACGGGTATTTTCTTTTTGATCATCTATGGCACTGCATTAGAGATCCTTTGCGGATTACAATTTAAAGGAGAACTCGAGATTCCCAAACTGTTGCTGCTGAATGGTGGGTTGCTTTGTTTGCAGTTGTTTATCGCAGGAATCTCTTTCTTAGCTTCTTGTGTTTTTAATGATTCAAAATACAGTATTGCTGTCGGCGGTGGGATACCAGCATTAATGTACGTCTTACAGATGCTTGCCAACACCGGCGGAAATGCAGAAAAAGTAAAGTATTTTACTTTCTTTACATTGTTTGATCCAGATGCTTTGATCGCAGGAGATCGTAGTGGTCTCATCGGAATCTTTGTCCTATTGATTGGAGCGTGTATCCTGTTCGTGGCATCGGGCATGGTCTTTTGTAAGAAAGATCTTCATATTTAGTGAACAAGCAAAAAACAATCACTCCAATCCTGTATTTGGAGTGATTGTTTGTTTTACCCTTGTGCAGCTTTGCCTGTATAAGAATAAAAATTAATTGTTTTTCTCCGCGACAAAAGCATCGACTTCCGCTAGATACAACTTCTTCTCTTCTTCTGGTAACCAAGCAATCTCAAAGGCATTTCTGACCAATTGAATGATTTGGTCCTCTGTTAGCTGATAATTTTTGCTCAATGCATAAAGGTCGTCAGAAATATAGCTTTGGAAATAAGCTGGGTCATCTGAATTGATCGTCACTTTGACGCCTTTTGCCAATAACTCGATGATTTCTTTTCCTTTCATATCATCCACGACGAAACTGTTGGAGACAGGGCAACACGTCAATCCGATTTGGTGCGTCCGCACATAATCGACTAACCGTTCATCTTCTACGATATTTGTTCCATGATCGATTCGTTCCACTTGGATTTCTTCAATGACTTGGCGAATGTGTTCGATCGAATCTTCCTGATCAATGTCGCAGTGCATCGTCAAATGAAATCCAGCGGCTTTTGCTTTTTCAAAAACTTTTTTGAACTTCAGTGGTGGATTGCCTTTTTCATCCGAATCAAGCCCGATCCCCAAAATCTTATCTTTAAAAGGTAGTGCTTGTTCTAAGGTTTCTGCTGCTGATTCAGCAGAAAAATCCCGTAAGAAGCACATAATTAGGGCACTTCGTACACCAATTTGTTCACTTTCTTGTGTCGCTCGATAATAGCCGTTGATGACGGTTTCAAAAGAAATACCGCGAGAGGTATGGGCTTGCGGATCAAAAAAAACTTCAGCATAAGTGACGTGATGTTCGGCAGCTTTCTTGAAGTAAGCCATTGCCAATTCATAAAAATCTTCTTCTGTTTGGAGGACATTCATCGCTGGATAATAAATGTTCAAAAAAGAAGGCAAGGAGTCGAACTGATAACTTGCTTCCACCTCTTCGATTGTTGATTGACCAATATCAATTTGATTTTTTTGTGCCAATCGTAATTTCAAATCAGGCTCCAATGTTCCTTCTAAATGCAGATGGAGTTCAGCTTTGGGAATTTCTTTGATAAATTCGTAGGTTACTTCTTTTGCCATAATTTTCGTTTTTCTCCTTTTAAAGTAAGTATTTTACACCAAAAACCTTTTTTTATAACTTGAAAAGCGAACATCTTGTTGAATCAACATTCCTTTTATTCATTTTTAACATAAAATCCCCGTTTTCACAAGAGCAAAACTTTGCTAGAAGATACCTGAATAGTCCTTAAAAAGTTGTGCGAATATAGACGATTTTCTTCAGGAGTTTATTTTTTACAACCAAATATCAAAAAGTAATCGCTTGCATGATTTTTGATTTATGCTAAAATTAACTTGTTCGAACAAGTTTGGTTGTTATTCGCGATAAAAATGATGAGAGAGGAGTGGATCATAACTATGAGAGGACAAAATCAGTCGTCCGGTGCCAATGCGTACGCACAAAAAAATATGCGATTTAACCGCTATCTGATTTTTCGCTATATGACAGCAATTTTTTTCTTTATCAATCTTTATTGGGCGTTGCTTAGTCTAGCAAATTGGACAGTGATGGGTCTGGTACCGGTGTTCTTGCTTTTGGTCGATGGCGCCATCATCTTTGAGCAGACACAAAAATATTGGCAGACATCAAATCGATTGCACTTGACTAAAGTTGGTTATTGGATTCAAACAGGGGTCAACATTACTGGTATCCTTTTTATCCTGTTAGGGTGGCAAGACGGATTTTTCCCATTTTTGAATCTTGCGGCCAGACCGATTTTACTGGTTAGTCTGACTCTGGGATTGATTTGTTGTTTATATATGGAACGAAAAGCATGGTTGATCGAAAAAGATCGGGATAGTTACTTGAACTATCTGCGGACATTTGAGAATAAAGGAGGAAAAATAGATGAACACAGAAAATAGTAAAATGTTTACCTTTCTGGATAAGTACTTAATGGGACCAATGGGGCGAATCTCGCAATTTCGAATCGTCCGTGGGGTGATGGCGGCCGGGATGGCTTCGATTCCGTTTACGATCGTTGGTTCAATGTTCCTGATTATTAGTGTCTTACCTCAAAGTTTTCCAGCTTTAGCATCGATTTGGGCGGCTTCTTTTGATAAGATCCAAAGTTTATATATGCTAGGAAATACTGCAACAATGGGGATCTTGGCCTTATATTTCTGTATTGTTTTTGGTTATGAATATACCAAGATCCAAGCGCAGGAAGAAAAAATTTCGTTAAGTCCTGTAAACGGGGCTTTGTTGTCAATGATGGCATTCTTCATGTGTCTACCTCAATTAGTATTTGAAGGCGGAGTAGCGACTCTTGTGACCCTTATTTCCGATGATCAAAAAATCATTGATGGTTGGGAAATGGCGGGTGGTGTGACACGTTTAGGAACGACTGGTATTTTTACTGCAATTATTATGGCTATTATTGCAGTGAAAATTTACGCGTTTTGTGTCAAGAGAAATATCTACATCAAAATGCCTGATACTGTACCAACTGGTGTTTCAAGTTCATTTACTGCATTGATTCCGACTGCGTTGATTGCTTTAGTCGTGATCGTGATCAACGGTGCTTTAGTAGCTTTAGGGACCGATATCTTCAAATTCATTGCGATTCCCTTTAGTTTTGTTTCGCAATTGACGAGTACGTGGGTTGGGTTGTTAGTCATCTATTTCTTGATGCATGCATTGTGGATCGTCGGAATCCACGGAGCAACGATCGTGACCTCATTCTTGACGCCCATCGTTCTTTCCAACATGGTTGAAAACCAAAGCGGTGCAAATATTGCTTTTGCCGGTGAATTCAATAATAGTTTCGTGACCATTGGCGGTTCAGGAGCGACACTGGGCATGGTGATCTTCATCGCCTTCTTTGCTAAATCGGCACAACTAAATGCATTAGGTAAAGCCGCGATCGTCCCATCATTCTTTAACATTAATGAACCAATTTTGTTTGGGATGCCTGTTGTGTATAACCCCTATACGGCAATTCCTTTCTTTTTGGCACCAATGGCTTCTATGTCGGTGGCATATTTTGCAATCAATTTAGGGTTTGTCAAACCACCGATTGCTCAAGTCGCTTGGCCAACCCCAATTGGTCTTTCAGGGTTTATCGGTTCAGGTGGCGATTGGCGCGCATTTGTCCTTGCGCTAATTTGCGCCTTGGTTGCTTTTCTTATTTGGTTCCCATTCATCAAAATGTATGATGGCAAACTATTTGCAGAAGAACAAGGAAAAGCTTGACCGAAAGTGTAAGTTTGAATCAGCAGAACCCAGCTAAACATGTCTTAGCTGGGTTTTCTTTTGTCTTCATGATATTAAAGAAATAAAGATTCCCACTAAGGCAATAGCTTTTGCGGTAAAATAGGAGTAGTACAACATTGGGGGAGAAGTGAAATGACAAAACAATGGACGATCGATTTATTAGTTGCAGATTTAATCGCACGAATCGAAAAAAAGGATTTAGCTGATCGCAACGGAAAGTTGCCTAGCGAGAAAGAATTGATGGAACACTATCAAGTCTCTCGGTATTCCTTAAGGCAAGCACTAAGCAGATTGAGTAAACGCGGCTATATTTACCAAATTCAAGGCAGAGGCTCCTATGTCCATGATCAATTGACGCAAGAGCAGAAAGCAGTCCAAAGTGATCTTGGGTTTACCGAAGATCTTGCTAGAGAAGGAAAACTGATTCAAACCGTTCAAGCAACACAGCGTTTGGTCTCGTACGCTGAGATCGATTTTTCACCAAGCCACCAGCGATTTTCTGATAATCAGCTTTTTATTGAAGTTGAACGATTTCGCACACTGGATGATCAGCCGTATTTGATTGAGAAATCCTATTATCTGGCAGATATCGTTGGTCAGATCCCAGAATCTGCTATGTACGGTTCCATGTTTGAATATTTTGCACAAGAAAAGGGAGTGACTGTCAGTTTCATCGATAAATTTATCCGCTGTGAATTACTGACTGCTAAACAAGCTGCTTTTTTTGGCATGAACGCGGGGAGCCCTAGTTTGGTTGTTCGAGACGACAGTTACTTGCGAGAAGGTGATTTGATGGCCTTCTCAAAAATCTTCTATGACTATCGAGAAACAACGTTGTTTATGCATAAGAAATTACAAGATTGATCCTTTAGAAGTAGCTCATAAAATGGTCTAAGCCACCAGAAATCATTCACGATTTCTGGTGGCTTATTTGTTTGAAAATTGTTTTAAAAAGGAGAAAGCGGTGAAAATCGCCTTTTTTAAGGAGTTTTTTTCTGTTTTTTTTAAAAGATTTAAAAAAAACAGAATACTGTTCAGAAAATAATTCTTATTTCACTTTTTTACAAAATAAATATTAGAAGAAAAGATGGAAGCGTATTCTGAGAACATTAAAAATTTTCTAATTTTTGTTAATAAAAAGGAGTAAAATCAAAAAAATCTCTTTTTAATGATTTTTTTGCGTAAAGAGGAGCACAGGTAATAAATAATTAACGATGGCGATAAAAGTAAAAGATTTTTGTTATTTTATTTCCAATAAAATTTTTTTAATTTTTCATGGTGTTAATAATTTGTTGTATAAAAATAAAAATGTTAGAATTTGCTTAAATAAATGAATATTTTAGTTATTTAATCACAAAAAAAGCACGGAAATCGTTCTGGTATGTTGAAAAATGTAATTGAGATTTTTTCGAGTATTTGAATGGGTGTTTTTTTTATTTTGTAAACGTTTTTTGTTTGTGATCTCTTTCTCCGAATATGTGATCATAGCGAACATCAAAAGACGAATGCCAAAGTTGGTTGGTCACTTTTGTTGGTTGTATTTATTTGAATAGGAGGAGTAAGAATGAAGGGCAATGACTATAAAAAAATAATGAATTCAAGGAGAAAAAGACGCGCAATAAACAAAAAATCGCTACTAGCGAATTTAACGGTCAGCGGGATGTTACTGACGAGTTCTGTGGTTGTTCCCACTACATTGTTGTGGGAACCAAAGATCGCAGAAGCATCATTGGTTTCTGCTGAGATTTTTAGTAATGTCCAAGCATCAAATGATTCTGCAACAAGTGCTGCAGCGCCATATTCAAATCCTGGAGATACCAACCCAGTCAACTTTACCATCAGCGGATCGAATGCGGTGACGCTTGACGTCTTAAACGGTGATAAAGTAGCAATCGTTGGTGTGCCAAAAGGGCTGACTGGCTTTGTACAACCAAATGGCAATGCCCGGGTATCAACAAATATCACTCTGCAACTTGAAAATATTGCCGCTATCCAAACACTGATTGGAACGCTTACGCCTGCTGTTGACACATTGGTAGGAACGGTGGATGCTCTTGTGAATCAGAACTTAGCGGATGCATTAGGGATTCCAGAGACGATTAATGGCTTTCCAAATTTATTGTATCAAGCAGCTTCCATCGTTGATATCAGTCAAGTAGTATCCGTCAATCTAGATGACATCTATGAACAATTGGATTTATTGAATCAGTTAGGACAATTTGGACAAGCCGATTTTGAAGTGCCTGCTGGATTGACAGATAATGAACGTGCCTTGATTGCCAATGTGAATGACGGCTTATTTATTGTGGTCAACCAACGCATCCAATCCATTTTGGAGAACTTGAAACAGGCGCAAATCCAAGTGAGCATCTTGGGCGGAGCAAGTAACATTCCTGGGATTGGCTCATTGATCGATGGCGTCAATACACTTGTCCAAGAAACAGTCAACACAGCTAAAGCCACTCTGAATGTTACCGTCGATGCTGCACAAGCTGTGTTGAATGGAACGACAGATCTTGCTGATCAAATCGCATCGGCATCTGTTTTAGGTCAAACGACAGTTGGATGCCAACGACCGTGACGACACCAACGACTTCAGAGCTGATTGCAAATGGTGTGACGAATCCGTCGAATCCATACGAAGCTCGATTTGCAGGTACTTTTTCTCAATCTAATCTACTCACACTTGATTTATTTACAGATGAGGATGGCAATAATTCCATCTGGTTAGCAGCAGAACCTGCAGCAGAACAAACGGAAACACCAACCATCGATCCTGTTGCGGCTGGTGACACCACTATCAGCGGAACAGCAGAACCAGATTCAACAGTAACAGTGACTATCGGAAATGAACAGCCAGTCACAGCAGTAGCGGATGCCCAAGGCAACTGGACAGCCGAGGTACCAGAAGTCTCTCAAGGGGAAACAGTGACCGTTGCAGCACCTACAGCCTCCATTAGTGGCAATGAAACAGATGGCTATCCGGTCATTGGGAAAGCAACACCGCATGCAGCGATTGAGATCACGAACGCTCAAGGAGACGTTGTCGGCAGTGGAACGACTGACAGCGATGGCAACTATCGCATCGTAATTGCCCCCGATCGAGTCGCCCCAGAAGAAAACTTGAATGTTACAGTAATTGTGACTGCCGGAGGGCAAGACTATCGTAGTGGAGCAACACCGGTTGTTGTGCCAGCCGATACTCAAGAAAACCAAACTGAAACGCCGTCGATCGATCCGGTGAATGCCGGGGATCAAACGATCAGCGGTACAGCTGAACCGAACGCCAATGTAGTGGTAACTGTCAGCGGAGAAGAGCCAGTGACGGTCGTTGCGAATGACCAAGGTGATTGGACTGCGAATGTACCGGAAGTTTCTGAAGGCGAAACAGTGACTGTGGTAGCTACTGTTGGTGACAAAGAGCCAAGTACACCCGTCAGTGTCATCGTCAGCGGAATAAGTGTTTCTGCACCAACTGCATCAATTACTGGTAACCAGAGAGATGGTTATCCTGTAGCTGGTCGAACAACTGCGAATGCAGACATTGAAATCACCAATGCCCAAGGAGAAGTCGTAGGTAGTGGTACTGCCGACGGTGATGGCAATTACCGGATCGTGATTGCGCCAGATCAAGTAGCTCCAGAAGAAAACTTGAACGTCGCAGCGATCGTAACCGCTGGTGGCAAAGACTACCGCAGTGGTAATACACCAATCACAGTACCTATGGAAAAAACGGCTACGCCACTCATTGATCCAGCGATTGCCGGGGACGAAACAGTCAGCGGAACCGCAGAGCCAGGTTCTTCAGTCATTCTGACCATCAATGAAGCAGCACCAGTGATGGCGCGAATTCTGGGTGGGTTGAACACCACCCGTGCCTTTGCCGCACCACTTGAATTAAGAGCGGATGAAGCTGGCAATTGGCGTATCAATGTAGCCGAGCTATCGGAAGGAGATGTGTTGACGGCTACTGCACAAACTGATGGGAAATATGTCAGTGATCCGATGAGTATCGTTGTTAGTCCCGTGACGGTTGCCGCACCTACTGCAACAATCAGCGGCAATGAATCATCTGGGTATCCGGTTACGGGGAAAGCTGATCCAAATGTAACCATTGAAATCTCTAATGCTCAAGGAGAAGTGGTGGGCACTGGTACGACAGACAGTGAAGGCAATTACCGGATCGTAGTAGCAGCCAATCGCGTCGAACCAAAAGATAATTTATATGTTGTTGCGAGTGTCGTTGCTGGTGGCAAAGAATACCGCAGTGCAGCTGCTACAGGCACAGTACCGGTTGCTGGAGTTGACGACGGTAACACTGGCGGTGGCAACACTGGTGGTGGTAACACTGGTGGCGGCAATACCGGAGGAAATAATATCGGTAATGGCAATAACGGTGGAATCAATATCATCGGCAATGGGAACATCAGCGGTGGCAACAACATCAATAGTAATAATAGTGGAGGCAAATACTTGCCGAAACTGGCAGTGAAAGTACTTGGTTTGCATCAATGATCGGTGCTGCACTGGTTGCGATCGGTAGTCTTGGTTTCTTCAAATCAAGAAAGAAAAAAAATCAGTAACTGCTGAAACTGGACCAAAGCAAATAATTGCTGATCTATAAGAGAAAGCTCTTGCGATGTGTCCATGTCGCAGGAGCCTTTTTTTAGAAATGTTCCTGAATCTATATAGCCTTTCTGCTGCGTTACCACCAATTCTACTAATGGTTTGAAGAGTTACGAAAACTGAGAGTGAAAAGAATAGAGACGTTAATAGAAAATATGCAGATTTAAACAGGAATTTTTTTTTTTGACTATCCATGCTACACTAAATTTTGTAGTAAATGGAAAAAGCTTTCAATCGTTTGGTTACGCAGGTTGCGTGATTGGAAGGCAAAAGGATGGTGTAGAGGTTGATAGGCGACAAAGGCAAGGAAGCACGTGTCCATCACGTTTTTGAGCGTGTTGCGGAGAACTATGACCAGATGAATACTGTGATTTCTTTTCAACAACATAAACGCTGGCGAAAAGATACGATGAAACGGATGCAAGTCCAAGCAGGTAATGATATCCTTGATGTCTGCTGCGGAACAGGAGATTGGACATTGGCACTGGCAGAAGCAACAGGATCTACTGGGAACGTGATCGGCATTGATTTTAGTGAGAATATGTTGGCTGTGGCAAAGAAAAAAGCAGCGGAGCAAAAGACAAAGATCGAATGGATGCAAGGAAATGCAATGGCACTTCCTTTTGCAGACAATACGTTTGATGTTGTGACGATCGGGTTTGGTCTGAGAAATGTTCCTGATCTTGTAACCGTTCTAAAAGAAATGCAGCGGGTCGTAAAACCTGGCGGAAAAGTGGTTTGTCTGGAAACATCACAGCCCACTTTAATTGGTTGGCGGCAGCTGTATTATGCGTATTTCCGATTCATTATGCCGCTGTTAGGAAAACTGTTTGCTAAAAGTTACCAAGAATATTCTTGGTTGCAAGAATCAGCTAGAGATTTTCCTGGCAAAGAAGAGTTGTCTCACTACTTTCAATCAGCAGGACTGACTAATATAGTTGTCAAAAGCTATAGTGGAGGTACTGTAGCCATGCATCTCGGATATAACCCAACCAACTGAATCCAATAAAAAGCATGTGTTGACATAGAAGCTGTTAAAGGGATGTTGCTGAGAAAATCAGCTCATTTTCGAAAACAAAGACGAGTTCTTCAGATCAAAATAAAAACCAACGTCAGTTCACACTGGACGTAGGTTTTTTGCTGTCTATTTCACTGTCTTCATTTTGCGGGTGCTTATTGTTTTCCGGTATTTTTTAAAACGATATTGGTGTAGAGCCATACCGTTAAAAGATAATAAACGGCATAAAGGGCAACAAAGATCGCAAATGGTAACCAGATCTGATCATAGGGATCACTCAATAGCATTTTAAACATTTGCAGTCCGAATAGTACGTGAACGATTCCTAATAATCCTGGGACTAAGAAAAGCACGCCGATCTCTTTGCGGATCGATTTTTTCAGAAGCCCATTGCGAGCACCGATTTTTCTAAGCATGGTGTAGCGCATAATATCACTATTAGCCCCTGAAAGGATTTTGAACATCAAGCAACTAGCTAACATTGTTAGAAAGGCAATTCCTAAGAAGAAGCCCATGAATTCAAATCCTGAGAAAATGCCGTTGAATGTGTCATAAGCATCCGCTCGTTGCATAAGATTACTTTCTCCTGCTAAGGATGGATTGTTTTTTTGATCCAGCTTAGCAAGTGCTGTTAATTTTGGCAGGACAGCTTCAAAGTCTTTGACTTGAATGACTTGTAAGATCGTTTCGGGTGCGTTCACTTGTTCAAAGGCATTGGCAGAAAGCAGCTTGACTTCTTTCCCTCGCTGTTCTGGCAATTCAAAGCTGCGCAGCTGGTCCTGTTCTGCAAGATCAGCTGCGATCGCTTGGCCATTTAGTGAGCGGTAACCATCTCTCTGACTAAGATCTCCCTGTTCTGTAACGATCAAAGGATCTTTGTCAAATTCTTCTTGAATGTAATAAACGGCTGTGTCATCCTCTTTTTGGCGATAGCTGACATTCAATGTTGGGTGTAAATCCGCAATTTTTTGTTGGTCGACAGTTTGGGCATTATTCAGAACCAAGTCATAAGAGGTCATCGCTTTGGCCATTTTAGGGATTTCATTTCTGAAACCAAGGCCAACGGTTAATGCGCCCAGTGCTAATGCGAACAGCATGGATACTAACGAAAGCATCTGCGTATAGTCACGGATACGGAAGTTTAACTGAGACAAAGTGAAATTATTCAATTTTTTCAGTGCGATGGCATCTGATTTCTTTAATAATGTCAAAATCAATACGATCACAGAGCGGAAAACTAGATAGGTTCCCAAAACGATCGTGACTAGGGCAATCGCAATACCCATAATTTGAAATTTCATTAGATCGCTCATAACATAATAACCGATTCCAAGAAAGATGATCCCCAAAAGGGTTTGAACCAATAAGAATGGGAATTTTTGCTTGATTTGTGCAGGTGTACTAGTTTCTCTCAACAAATCCAAGATGGCTTTTTTGGCAATGGCTGAAGCATTGACGATTGCTGCGATCAGGAAGAGAATGGCAAAAAAGACCAGTGTGATCACAAGTGCTTTTACATTGAATGGCGAAAAATGAGTAATCTTTATATTTAACTGTTGTACTAAAAGATCATTGACAATTTTCGTCAATCCGATACCTGCTAAAGCACCAGTAATGGTTGCAATAATCCCTACAAAAAATGTTTCGATGAAGATCATTTGGGCGATTTTTCGTCCTTTTGCTCCTAACATCATAAACATGGCATAATCCTTCTGCCGCATCGACATTAGGAAAGAATTGGCATAGAGAATGTAGGCAAATGTGATGATTCCTAGTAAGACCGTTCCAAAGTGAAAGATAATGACAACGACACCAATCGTTGAATTGTTTTTCAAGAATTCTTCATTACTAGCCATTGATTGAAACATATAAAAGATGGCAGAAGCCATAACCAGACCAGAAAACAAGACGATGTAGTCTTTTAAGCGGCCTTTGATACCAGTAAGTGATAATTTCCAAAGCATACCATTATCCTCCTACTGTTCCAGATTTCCTAAGATGACTAAGATCTGACGATAAAAGTCTTCTTGGGTTTGATTATTTCGTTTGATTTCTTGATGGATCTTACCATCTTTGATAAATAAGATTCGCTTGCAATAACTTGCCGAAAGGGGATCATGTGTTACGAGTAAGATCGATACTTGGTCATTTTTGTTTAAATCATCCATCATGTCTAATAAATCCTTGGCACTTTTTGAATCCAAGGCACCCGTTGGCTCATCCCCAAACAAGATCGTTGGTTCGGTGATTAATGCTCGCGCAGCGGCTACCCGTTGCTTTTGACCACCAGAGATCTCGGAAGGATATTTATCCAAAATTTGGCTGATGGATAAGCGATTCGCGACTTGTTGAATGAGCTGTTTGATCTTTTTCGGCCGTACGCCTTGTAAAGAGAGAGGCACAGCAATGTTTTCAGAAGCCGTTAGATTTTCTAGTAGATTGAAATCTTGGAAGATAAAGCCGATTTCTCTACTGCGAAAATCTGCCAATGCATCACCGCGTAATTTTGTGATATCTTTTTCGTTGATGCGGATGTTTCCGGAAGATGGATGGTCCAATGTGGATAAAATATTCAACAACGTTGATTTACCAGAACCGGAAGCACCCATAATACCAATAAACTCGCCTTTATCAATCGCAAAGCTGATCCCTTTTAGGGCTTCGGTTTTTTTCTCATTATTTTTGCCGTAAGCTTTCGTTAATTCGTTTGCTTCAATAATTTTTGCCATTTGTTTATCACCGTTCACTTTCTAATTGTTTCAACGCTTTTTCAGGAATAGCATTCTTTTGCACTTCTTCATAGGAAGTCACGCCCTTGTTTTGATTCCAGGTAATTTTTAAGTAAGCGTCTTTTTTCAAAGGACGATCTTTCATCCCTAAGAATTCCAGATTTTTCTTCTTTGCGTCTTTGTCGTAACCAGGTAGTTCATATTTATATTCGATCACTTGATTGCCTCGATCGTCTTCGGTTTCGATCTTTTCGCCATCGGTCGTGATCTGAACATAGTAACTTTGGCCGCCCATGATGACTTTCTCAGCAATTTGTAACCCGGCAAACAAAACGATTATTAGGATACCCAGGCCGATCCAAAATTTCTTCATCTATTCTCACTTCCTTTAATTTGTAAAGTCTAAAGAGAATTATAGCGAGCGTAAAAACAATTGTAGTGTGAAAAACCTATCAATAAACTTTCATTTTTGTCATGAAAACAATTTCGTGATGCCCTCCTTTGTAATGGGAGCTGTTAACCAAAGGTTCACCTTTTCAACGCATTCCGTGTATCAAGAGACCGTTGTAAACGAAAAACCATGGGACCTCCTTCATCAAAGAGATCCCATGGCCTTCAATATTTTTTTCGAAACAATGTAATGATCAAGCGATCCTTTTCGTAACTGATTGTTGCTTCATCGATCAACAATCCTAATAAATAAAAGTCTTTTTCTTCATGAATCGACTGGTGCCCGCCTAAAAGTTCAATATAATAACTTTCTAGCGCAATGTCTCGTGGGGTATTCAACATTTCCGCAAATACGGCTAAATCACTGGGCTCTTCTGGACAGGTCCCAGCAATAATGGCTCGAAATCCTGTTTTTTCGAAAGACATCTCAGTAGTGATATGAGGGCAGTCGTGGGAAAGAAAGTAGGTGACAACTTCATCCACGATCCGCCGTGCTTGTTCCTTTTCTATCATTGGTTCATCCGCCTTTTGATTTGGTTGATCTCATCTAACAAAGGTACCATAGCTGCCGCCACAAAGCCACTGGAAAAACCATTATTATAAAGATTCAACCCGCCATGTAAGTAGGTAATATTGCTTACTAACGCCGCATGGGCAATACCGGCAAAGATTCCTGCAATTGGTCCATAGTAGCCGCTGATTGGTGCTAAACTTGTTCCAAAAATCGCAGTCAACAGCAATTGAAAGGTCGAAGTCTCAGTGGTAAAGCCTAAACGTGTGGCAAGAACGACCCCAATCAAAATCGGCAGACTATTTTTCCAGTGATTTCCGAAAGCACTAAAGCCAACCACTGTCAGAACAGCACCAAGTAATGGGCCTGATAGCTGGCCCCCAAGCAAGTAGATGAATACAAGCAGCAGCATCCCCATGATCGCCATGTTCATCAGTGTGACCCCTAATGCAAAAATCGTGACGAAGTCTGTCACCAGTTTACCGGAAACATCGAATAGATGAGCCAATCCTTGGAAAGAACGGTGATTCAATAAATAACCGGTTAAAAAGAGCAACCCGCATAAGCCGCACAAAAAGAAGAGTAAAAAGGAACTGTACTCAGTCGTCAAATACGGTAGATAGTCACCAAAGTCAGCCAGATCTGTTCCTACAAACAGCATCTGATTATGAGGCTCTCCGTGACGCGCTATTAACAATAACCGCAAAATAAATCAAAGGACCACGAATCCTTAAGGATTCGTGGTCCTTTTTTTCAAAAATTGCAAGAAAAACGCATTTTTCCATGAAGTGAGCGTTTCGTTTTTCATTTCATGAACATTCCTCTACACTTTTAAGTAAGGTCATGGTTCTACATGACGAGCATGAAAAAAATAAGGAGGAAATGAACATGTCAAAAAAAATCAATGATCCATTAACGAAGTACTATAACGGCACATTTGAAAAGCAGGAACAGGAAGCACCAGCGGTCCAAGGAAAAATGCAGCCAGTACCAGATTGTGGTGAAACTAGCTACAATGGTTCAGGACGATTAGCAGGCCGCAAAGCATTAGTCACAGGCGGGGATTCAGGCATCGGTCGTGCAGCAGCCATTGCCTTTGCTAAAGAAGGCGCGGATGTGGCTATCAACTACTTGCCTTTTGAAGAAGAAGATGCCCAAGAAGTGAAGACTATCATCGAAGAAGCAGGTCAAAAAGCTGTATTGATTCCTGGCGATTTGAAAGACGAATCTTTTGCGCGTCAGTTGGTTCATGATGCAGCGAAAGCGTTGGATGGTTTAGATATTTTGGTCTTGAATGCAGGTATGCAACAAGCGGTCAAAGATATTAAAGATTTGACCACCCAACAAATCACGGACACATTTACAACGAATATCATCTCCATGTATTGGACAGTTCAAGAAGCCCTGGATTATTTACCGGCTGGCGGCAGTATCATTACCACTACTTCCATCCAAAGTGCAGAACCTAGTGCTCATCTGTTAGACTATGCAGCAACCAAAGGAGCGCTCACTTCATTTAGTAAAGGATTGGCAGCACAATTGAGTTCAAAAGGTATTCGCGTGAATACTGTAGCACCAGGACCAATCTGGACACCACTACAAATTTCAGGAGGACAACCACAATCAGCGATCCCTGAGTTTGGACAAAAAGAATTATTAAAACGGGCTGGCCAACCCGTTGAATTAGCGCCAGTTTATGTTTTCTTAGCGTCAGATGAAGCCAGCTATGTCACAGGACAAGTCTATAGTGTAACAGGCGGAAGCTTCTTTGCTTAAAACCCGTTGTTAAAAAACGCTTACGACAATAAAAAATGCGAAGTAAGAAATACAGAGGCCTTGCATTGCTTTAGCAAGGAACCCATCTGATATTTCAGCTTCGCTTTTTTTATGGAATCATGATAAAAAATTTGTTTCAACAAGAGGATTTGCAAGTGAGGGCAAACATTTTTTTGGTAATTACTTGATTGATTTTTGCAAACAAAGATTCCCATTCATACATATTAAGTATATCTGAGAGTAGCAGAAGCTTTTCCGTTATCGCTACTTCTTCGTAATTGTCGGTAATAATCAAGTCCGCCCCTTCGATATCTTTAGTGAATGAGACCGACTTCTCTGAGTAGATGGATCGGATACGGGCTTCTATCAGCATTTTGGTTCGATATTGAATCGTTGTTCGAAAGTAAATCCGAATAGTTGGACTTTCATGCATGGTGGTTTCCAGATAGAGTAGTTGGGCAAGATAACGCAATTGTTTACGGTGAAAGAATTCTTTGTCTAAATCATTGTTTGGAAAGGTATTGACATGTTCTGTTAACAAGTGAGCAATTGCTGTATAAGTTTGACTATTGTTGTCAATCGAACTTTCATCGGGCAAGTTATAGTCTAAATTCCAAACTTTCAGCAAATCAACATCGATAAAAATCGATAGATTAAAAAATAAGAGACAACTGTTTAGAAGTTGGTCAAATGAATCTTGCTTCATAGTCGGCACAAATTTTTGTCGCCAATCTTCGATCATATCAATAAAAAAATGAACGAGAGGCTTTTTTGATTGGTAAACCAGCGCAATACTCTCTTGAATCTTTTGGCGATCAACAACTGCAGGAAGGAAAATATGCAAAAAGAAATTTAAATACAAGTATTCGGCTTGAGCGATCCGTTTATCTAAATTAGTTTTGGAGAAAAAGAACGAATCGAGAACTTCCATCGGCAAAAAGGAGTAAAAGTTCAAGAGTGCTTGAGCTTTTTTCTCGATTTCAGGCAAATATTTCTTTTGAGAAAGTCGGATGGTAATTGTTTTCCAAAAGGCAAACAATTTATTTTTAGTCAACTGATCTAAGAGAGTAGCATCAAAAAAGCTGTTGAATTGCTCGAATTCTGTTATATATTGATCAGATAAAAGCTGAAACTCGGTTGGTGCACTTTGCGTAAGAAAACTATAAATAAAGATGCGGATATCCAACTCTCTTCCAGCAAGTTCGACAATATTTTCTTCATTGGAATAGATTGAGAGGTAAAATTTCTTTAATATTAGACTGACTTTTTTTATCAGACGATACATGTGAGATTGGCTAACGTGAAGATCCGAACATAACTGGGACATTGAAGAATCTGTATGCCCAATAAGGTACTGAACCAGTTGATATTGTGGAGAACTGAGCAAGTAATGATAGACCAGCAGTGAATAAGAAGGTTCGGCACTATCTCCATTTCTTTCGATACAATATTGGTTGTAGGAATTTTTGGCGAGACAAAGGTTGACGGACAGATATTTCAAGTCTTCATTCAAAAAGTAGATATGTTTTTGCAAGCTTTTGATGGGGATTTTCAATACTCTTGATAATTTTAATAAGCTGATTCCATTGGTGTTACATACTGCTTTGAATATATCAAGCTTTTTTTCCTCTGCGGGAGAAATGAACTCTCGGTACATCAGTATTCTCCTTTTTTGCTCCATTTTTACGCACAATATGAAGCCTATTTGTAAGGTTTTGTGATCCGTTTTTTTGGTACTTTTGATTATACTAAGTACAAATGAGAAGTCAATGTGAGGCGATGAAGAAACAATCATTTTTTTGTGGTTGAAAAAATGAAAGTATTGCCAGAAAATTGGCATCTTGTTTAATAAACAAAAAAGAAGGAATGACTTATGAAAAAAATGGTGTTGGCATTAGGTATTTTAGGAATAAGTAGTTTAGGGGTCCCAGTGACTGGTTTAGCTGCGGAAGCAAATCCATCTACTTCAATGACCAGTGAAGCAGCACTAACCATCAATCCAGGGATTTTGTCCCTTGGTAGTGTTTCAAATTTTGATTTTGGTACTGGGAATATCGCAGATTTCGCTCAACAAGAGAAAGTGATCACCACGGTATCAAATGAAACGTCATCTGTTTCTGATTTTCGTGGTCCAAACACAGTTGGTTGGCAATTAACAGCAAAATTATCAAAAATCTCGAATGCCGATCAAAAAGAATTAGCAAATGCAAAGATTACACTAAAAGGTACCGAAACAGCAGGAGATGCAGCTTTATCAGCAAATGCTGAATTGGTTGCTGGAGCTACCGATCCTACTTCAGTAGCAACCGCAGATGGCGCAACTGGGTTAGCAATCAATACCTTTGATTTTTCGACCACAACGTTGACCGTTCCCCAACAAAATGTTTATAGTGGTGACTATACAGGAACGATTACGTGGACATTATCTAATTCTTATCAAGCACAGTAATAGGATGGATGACAATGAGAAGACTTCTTCAGAATGCAGTATGGATCTTTTCATTTATCAGCTTTGTTTATTTTCCTGTGACTCGTGGTTATGCTGAGACCCCCAGATTTACTGTTATACCAGAACTTCCCCAAAATCAAGCAAGTGAAGCAACTTATTTCGATTTGCTGGTAAATAAAGAGACTGTTCAGGAATTGATTATCGCCGTACACAATACGAGTTCCGAAGAGATAACGATCACCGCTGATGCACTGAATAGTTATTCTGCTTCCACTGGAATCATCAGTTATCAACGAAAGAAAACGGCCGAAGACTATGGAGGTAAGTCTTTTACTAGCTTTGTTTCAAACCCCATTCAAGAAGTACGCCTAAAATCTGGTGAGGAACGAAAGGTGATTTTTACACTTGATTTAAAGGAAAAAGTGTTTGACGGAGAAATCTTAGGGGCTTTTTTGTTCGAAGAAGTCAAACCTCAGGAAACGGCTCACGAAGCTGATGCAAGTTTGGAATCAAACTATCAGTTGCAGTTAGGGGTACGAATGCGTCAAAGTCTACAAGAGCTGCCAAAGCCAGATTTAAAACTAGTTGAAACTAAAGCAGTCGAAAAAAATGGCAAGCCAACTTTAAAAAGCAGTATCAGTAATATTCGTCCCGTCGCATTTGGGAATATTTCCGTGAATACGATGATACGTGACAAGAATCAAGCTATCGTCGGTGGCTTTAAGTCAGAAAATTTTCAATTCGCACAAAACTCTGTCTTAGATCTCTATAGTGAATTTGAACAAGAAGAACTCAAACCGGGCACTTATACGATTCGCATCGAATTATCCTCTCAGCGAGGCACATGGGTTTTTGATGATAAGGTCGTTATCGATCGTCAAGCAGCAAAAGCTGTCAACCGAACTACGATATATGCAGCGGCTATCGCTCAAAGAAATTTTCTGTTCTATCTATTGATTGCTTTAATCATTCTATTGATTGCAATCATCCTTTTCTTGTTAGTGAAGCGGCGTAAAAACTCCGATGAAAGTGAGTGAGAAGAATGAAAAAAATGCTAAAATCTTTTTGTTTATCGCTTCTTTTTATAGGAACTTTTTGGCTGTTGCAAGGACAGCAAACAGTCTTTGCGGCGGTCACTGCGCCGGACTTTGCTACTTTACCAATTAATCAAGTAATGATCTCTACTGCAGGTAAAGCAGGTTCATTGCAAGGTGTAGAAGGGCATAACTACGTTCAAATCAATGACACAACCATAAATTCTAGCGGGGCAGTTTGGTTCAACAATCCGACTTCTTTCACACGAGATTTCCATTTGGAAATGGCTTTCTATATTGAGAATACGGCTAATGATAGCGACGGACTGGCTTTTGTGTTGCAAAGTAGCGGGCCTCAAGCACTAGCTTCAGAAGCTGGATCAACAATTGGAGTTTGGTCGAATATTTCTGGATCAGACCCACTTAGTCAAGGTGCAATCGCAAATAGTATCGCAATTGAATTTGATACATATTACAACAATAATGGCGGTATCCTTGCTACTGATCGGATGATGGATCGTGATGTGACAACAAAGGGACACCATATTGCTTGGTCTTACCCTGGTTCCGATGCTTCTTATACGACAGACGGCTGGCTGATGGTGGATAAAGTCTTAAATCACTATAACACGGTTGGCGTTACGGACATTTCCGATGGAAATTGGCATACCTTTATCGTGGATTACAATGAATCTACGCAACAATTTCATTATGCTGTTCCAGATTTTAATGTAGATGTATCGATTCCTGTCGATGATACTTTTAAAAACAATCTTAATTTAACAAATTCGGCGCCAGTTTATTTTGGTTTTACCGGTGCCAATGGCGGATTTGCCCAAAACAAAGCAGTCGCTTTCGTCGATGTTCAAGGTCTAGTCGAAATTGATATGCGGACGGGCGTCTTCCAAAGAGAGCCAGATCAGTTTATGCTGGACACGGGAACAGTAATGGATAAACCAATTGAAGTGGATGCAAGTAAAGAGATTACTTATGCAACCTATATTGATTTTAAACAAACAAGCGATCTATCAAGTTTGAATCCAGGGATTAAACTCAAACTCACACTTCCAGATAATGTATCTGTGAAAGATACTGTCTATTTTGGTAAACCAGAAGATACCATGATCAACGGTTTTCCTGATGGGGGGTCCCCAATCGAATATATAAGAGAGACAGGACAAATAAGTGTAGTATTGCCGAAATTGGAAAAAGGGAATGCCTATATTGTTCATTTTAGGGTCAAGTATAGTGGGACCCCTATAGATGCGAATATTGATGAAGTAATACCAGTTGAGACTACCTTTAGTGGAAATGCTTTTATATCCAGTTTTACTTCAGGAGGAGCCGCTACCCATTTTTATACGGTAAAAGGCAAATTCCCACCAACATTGACCAGCGGACAAGCCACAATGTCAGAAGCGCAGAAAACTGCGCCGATCCTTCGACAAAATCGAAATGCCTATACTGACATCTCTGTGGAAGATAGTAATTCTACGCAGGCGCAATTATTTATAAGTGATTTATTTTCACAAGAGAAGGAATTACAGGAAGAAGACTTTACTCTAAAAACAGTTCTTGAACGAACAGATTTGTCAGATCCCTTCCACTACACTTTAGAGTCAGAGACGAGTGATCTTTCCCCAGGGACTACCTATTATTTTGCAACATATGTCGTCGACACAGAAGGCAATTCATCAGCAATCCATTACTTTGCCATTGATTTTCGAGGAATCGTCGAATTAAAATCAGTCCCAGAATCTTTCAAAGGAACAACAGTCACAATCAACGAGTTGGCTCGAGCAATGGATTCTAATGGCTTGGTACCAATAAAAGTTCCAATTGCAACAACCAGCAAGCCTCTCGCAATCAGCAATACGAGTGAAGGTACATGGAAATTATCGGGACAAACCACCCCATTTATGAATAGTGGCGCCTCATTGGCTGATGAAGTCCAACTAGTTCTATACGATTCTACTGATAATTCATTGTTTTGCACCATTACTTCAGATAAAAAAGTACTTTTTGAGCAGACGCCTAGCGATAAAGCTCTCTCTCTCGATTTAAGTCAGTATGATTGTTATTTACGGTTTGCCCCTAAGATAGAGACCCTTTCCCCAGGAACCTATCAAGGAAAAGTCAATTGGCAGTTAGACAGCACGATCACAGACTAATGCACGTTGGTCAGAAAGACAGACAAAAAAACGCCATTTCGGCGTTTTTTTGTCTGTCTAAGGATAAGAACTCAGCTTTCCCGATCTTTGACTACTTTTAGTACTAAAGAAAGGGCGGCCAAGGCAAAACTGCCATACTTGACAAATTTCTCAAGTGACTCGATTTTTTGTTTTTTGCTTTGTTTGCAAGCAGCACATTTCGTTTCAGCACCATCTAGTTTTTTTCCGCACCTACAGTGTTTTTTCATTTGATCCGTCTCCTTTACAATTTTATCGATGTTTCATCAATCTCTTACTATCAATTATACATGGACAACGGGTTTATGTCCGAGATAACGCTGTTCTCCTCGCAAAGCAATCAGTGAACGCGGATAGGCTATTTTCTTGGGTATGAATGATTCGGGAGATTTGACGTGCTACCTTAAAACACCAGCAGTAGGTTTATCTACAATGAGGCGGATGAACTTTGAAAACGGCTTGAAAGCCTGCTACGTTAACGATTCTCTTTCTCATTTAACGGTTTTTTGTTTCATTTCATTCCTGCAAGTGGTACGCTTTTGGTGAAAGGTGAGGTGCATAAAATGAATCGTTTAAGTAAATTTTTGATTGCCATCGGCGTAGGAGCTGCGGCGTTGATCGCTGAATTTGGCTTTGATCGACCTCCCATTGCTTTTGGTTTGATCGCGATCATCGGCGGATTGACAGCGTTGACGATGTTGATCGACATGATCCAAACATTGCGTTCAGGAAAATATGGCGTGGATCTGTTAGCGATCACAGCCATTGTTGCTACACTTGCTGTTGGCGAATATTGGGCCAGTTTGATGGTTTTGATCATGCTGACAGGCGGCGATAGTTTGGAAGAATACGCCAGCAAACAAGCCAGCCGAGAACTTCGGCAACTGTTGCAACGTTCTCCACAGACCGCCCATCGGCTGAATGATAAAAAAGATGTTCCGGTTGAAGAACTAGCTATTGGTGATCTGGTCATCGTCCGCCCGGGAGAAATCGTTCCCGTAGACGGCTGTGTCACTGAAGGAAATACCCTTGTCGATGAATCATCCTTGACTGGTGAGTCACGACCTGTAGAGAAAAATCCTGGTGATGAATTGATGTCTGGCTCAGTCAATGGGGAAACTGCGATTACTTTTGAAGTGACGAAAAAAGCAGCAGATAGCCAATATCAAATTCTTGTTCGTTTAGTCAAAGAATCTGAAGCAAAACCTGCGCGCTTTGTTCGTTTAGCGGATCAGTATGCCGTACCATTTACGTTGGCAGCCTATGTGATTGCGGGGATTGCTTGGTTTGTATCAAAAGATCCTGTCCGCTTTGCGGAAGTCCTAGTAGTGGCGTCACCTTGTCCATTAATCTTGGCAGCACCAGTAGCTTTAGTAGCAGGCATGAGTCGCTCAAGCCGCAATGGGATTGTCATGAAAAACGGCACCACGATCGAAAAATTAGCCAAAGCAAAAACGATCGCTTTTGACAAAACAGGCACATTGACAGAGGGAAAGTTGCACGTTGAAAAAATAACTGTGACTGCTGATCAACTATCGGTCGAAGAGCTTTTGCGCATTGCGGCTAGTGCTGAGCAGGATTCCACTCATATTCTCGCCCGCTCTCTGGTTGCTTCTGCTATGGAACGAAAGCTGACTTTGCTGCCAGTCACCAACTTGAAAGAAGTGGTAGGGCAAGGGATCGAAGCAACAGTTGCTGGACACAAGATCAAAATCGGTAAACCTGAATTTGTTGGAGCAGTTGGTGTAGATGAAGCTAAAACCAATGTTTGTGTTGGGAAAGATGACCAATGGATAGGAACGATCTTTTTTGAAGATACATTACGCAAGGAAGCCAAACAAACGGTTGAGCAGTTGCGTCATCAAGGATTGAAAAAGACGATCATGTTGACAGGTGACCAAGCATTCGTTGCTCGGAAGATCGCAGCTGAAGCAGGGATCGAAACCGTTCTAGCAGACTGCTTGCCGGCAAAAAAAATTGCCGTTATAAAAGAAACAGAACCAGCTGAACGCCCGATCATCATGGTGGGGGATGGGGTCAATGATGCCCCAGCTTTAGCAGCAGCTGATATAGGCATTGCTATGGGAGCCCATGGTACTAGTGCTGCAACGGAAGCAGCAGATGCGGTAATACTACAAGATGATCTCAGCAAGGTCTCTCAAGCCGTACAGATTTCTCAAGACACGATGAGAATCGCCCGCCAATCCGTGTTGCTAGGAATCTTCATTTGTATCGTTTTAATGTTGATTGCCAGCACGGGTGTGATCCCAGCGTTGTTTGGCGCTTTGTTACAAGAAGTGATCGATACAGTATCCATTCTATCTGCACTTCGTGCTAAGAATGATCATTCTACTAGCACAGCATCATCTCTTTCAGTCAATCATCAGGCACATTAATAGGTGCAGGTCCGTGACTAAGAGCAAACAAACCTGATAACTGTGATTTTTGTGATAGCAGATGCAAGACACTTAGATTATCTGGCTATGTTTGCCTTATAAGTTACGGGCCTTTTTGATTCTTAAAGCAGGTCCGTAAAAATCCTCCTTTTTTTTAATAATACTACCGTTATATATAACGAATTTTTCTTAGCTAAAATCATTGTTTTGTTGAGTATAATTCAGCTTCACTCATACTTTGTGATGTTATTCTCATTTTTTTCTTCGTTATTCCCTCAAAATGAGAATAATTTTAGCCGATTTTATGATATATATATACGTAGGAAGTTTCAGTAGATTGACTGTGAACTGTCCGCATGAAAGGATTGATAATTCGCGTGATTGATTTAATGCTCTATAAAGAAACAGCCGACTATTTGGAGAAAGTGATCGATAAAGAGGTGCTTGACCTTGTGGAAGTAGAGTACCCTAAGGTATATACTTACATCCACCAATTGATTGATTCTTTCAAATGTGCTGTCCAACAAATAGATGGTTCAAATTTTTGGGAACTTTTTCCAGAAATACTTGGGTATGATTCACGGTTTGTTTTATTGAACTCATTGATTCTAGTAAGAGATGAATTCTTGACAGAAGAAGAAATCATCCAAATGATCGAAACCGATTATACTCATTTAAATAAAGAATCTTGCGGTTATTCTTTGAAAGATCAGGAACATGAAAGCCTTATCTTCAATATCAAATAAATGATTTCCTAAAATCGCAAGGAGCAGCCGACCAGCATCAGTGGTCGGCTGTTTATTTGTTTAAATTTACGCTTAGTTTATTCAATAATCTTAAAAATATTTTGAAAAAATGGTAAATATAGATTATTATTGATGTATGAATGAAGAATAACTGAAAAGTCTTTTCAATTCAGCGTTACAGTTAGACTGGATTCAGGAAATTAGCTATATAACATTGTTCATGGAATGAGCAAAGAGAAAGGGGCATATATGGATTATTTGAATTTTTCAAAAAAAGAGTGGGAGATTCTGATTTGTTTTTGGAATGCTCAGGAACCACTATGTTGCAGTGATTTTAGTGAGCGTTTTAACTTGAATCGCAACACTTCGTTATCAGTCATCAGAAAATTAGTCAATAAAGGCATACTGGAAGTTGCGAGCATCAAAATGAGCGGTTCGGTTTTAGCACGTCGTTTTCAACCCAAAGTGACTGAATTAGAAGTACTGCAGTCGATTCTTAATCAAGATCAGATTTTTGCTATGCTTCAGGTGGCGATTGGTCGTCTCGAAGAAAAGCAGTTAGCGATGTTAATGGACAAAATTACTGCCAAAAAACAAGAGCTTTCAATGCCAAAAGACCATCAGTGATCTTGCTTGTCCAAAGAGAGCCAACAAAAAAAGATCTGACTTATGGACTGCGCTTAAGAAGTTAGTTTTTCGGCTAACGTTTCGAGCAATCCGGTAAGTCGGATCTTTTTTAGCTAGTTTTCTGAAACTGATGCAGCATTTTTGTCGTCAAGCGATGCAAATCAGCTAGTTCTGTAGGAGACAATGGCAGGAAGTCTTTGACTTTACTGGGAATATTCACCGCAGAATCATGGAGCAGCTGCCCTTTTCCTGTCAATGACACATTTAAAGAACGTTCGTCCTCTTGATTGCGAGTTCTTGAAAGATAGCCTTTCATTTCGAGTTTCTTTAAAACCGGAGTCAAAGTTCCAGAGTCCAGACACAGGGAATCGCCCAATTCTTTTACTGTCAATGTTCCTTGCTCCCATAAGACGAGCATCACGAGATATTGCGTATAGGTCAAGTCCAGAGGGTCCAGTAATCCTTTATAATGCTTGATAATTTCTTTCGAAGCGGCGTATAGAGGAAAACATAGTTGGTTTTCAAGTGCTAAGTCATTCATGTCCTCACTCCTTTTTATACTGACGCTTCTTATCATAGCTTTTTTGTATCGGAAAGTCTACTCACTAACAGCTTTGACGGTTACTTCAATATTGCCGGCTGTTGCTTTTGAATAAGGACATACGGTATGAGCAATTTCTAGTAATTCTTGTGTTTCATCTAATGAAAGACCTTCTACGAATCCTTCAATCTCTACTCCTAAAACAAAACTACTTTCATTCTCGGCATAAAGTGAAACTTGTGCACTTACAGTTGATGCGCCATCAATTCCTTTCCTTTGCTTTACAAGTTCAAGAGCACTGTTGAAACAAGCACTAAAACCAGCGGCAAAAAGTTGTTCTGGGTTAGTGGCATTTTCGACCCGTTTACCAGGTGCTGCGATGGATAATTCGAAGGAATGATCAGGACTATGAACTTCTCCTGAACGGCCACCTGTGTTGATCATCTTTGTAGAATACATTTTTTTCATCTAACTTCACTCCTGTTTTTTTTTGATTTTGTACAATTAGATTGTATGCAATTTAATTGTGGAAAGCAATTAAGTTGCTTGCAAAAGCAGGTTTTTTTATTTTTACTTGTTTTTACATTAAATTGAAAGTAAAAGTTTAAATAATTACTGTGTAGCAAGGTAAAACATGATATGATGATAGCACAGAATCTAAGGATAGTTAGTTAGTGAAGAGGGTGACTAAAATCGTAGAATATATGGAAAACCGCGCAGTCGGGAAATATTTTCGTTCCACGACAGATCATTATGCCGGATTCATTCGAATCTTTGGTACGTATACTGAATATCGGGTTGTTGCCGGTATTCCAGCAGAGAATGTGATGCTGGAGATCATCGGCGTTGAAAATGGGATCTTGCTGACACAAGTGAACAATACATTATTTGAAAATGGAAGAGGGTATATTCAATGATCATCGTACAAATTATGTTAATCGTTCTTGTCATAGCGATCGCGATTTGGCTGTTGGCAAGCACTGCTGTTATCGTTCGACAAGGTGAAGTAAAAGTAGTTGAGAGTTTTGGGAAGTATGTTAAGACACTTGAACCAGGTCTACACTTTTTAGTCCCTATTTTATATACAGTCAGAGAACGAGTATCACTTAAACAGATTCCTTTAGAAATTGAACCGCAAAGTGCTATCACGAAGGATAATGTTATCGTTCAAATTGATGAAGCCATCAAATACCATGTCACAGATGTCCGGGCGTTTGTTTATGATAATGAAAACTCGGTCGTTTCTATGATCCAAGATGCGCAATCCAATTTGCGAGGAATCATTGGGAAAATGGATCTAAATGAAGTTCTCAACGGAACAGAAGAAATCAACGTGGCGTTGTTTACTTCCATTAAAGATATCACAGCGGGGTATGGGTTGGCGATCGACCGAATCAATATTGGTGAGATCAAAGTTTCGCAAGAAATCATTGAATCAATGAACAAACTGATCACTGCTTCACGGGATAAAGAATCCATGATCACGCGGGCACAAGGGGAGAAATCTTCTGCTGTCTTAAGTGCGGAAGCCAAAGCTTCTCAAATGACGATCGATGCCCAAGCCCGAGCGGAACAAACTCAGATTGATGCGGAAGCTCGTGCTAAACGTGTACGGATCGATGCAGACGCCGAAGCAGAACGAATTGCTAAAATTACTGAAGCAGAACGTAAACGGATCTTAGCCATCAATGAAGCAATCAAAGAAAGTCAATTAGACGAACGTTCACTCTCTTACTTGGGCATTGAAGCCTTTAAAGATATTGTCAACAGTAAGACGAATACAGTCATTCTACCATCAAACATGACAGAATTAGGCAATATTCCAGTTGTGAAACAACTCTGGGAACAAACAGACAAAACCAGCGAATAACAAACTAACTGAATCAACCAACATAAATGAGCTTCACCCATTGTTTGATAAACATGGGTGGAGCTCGTTTTTGATTTGTTGAACAATAGTTTGATTACTGGATAGTTGTTGTCTTATTGGTACTTGTGGCGCAGTCTTTTTTTATCCTAAAGAGAAGACGTAGTAATAGTTCGATTGTCTACTATCAACAATGCGATCATCACATAACCGATCCAACTATCTCTGGAATAGAGAATATAACGAGGAGACCAATAAGCTGCATACTTGCTCTTGTACTCCCGCAATCCCTCAAAGGAATAAAAGTGAGAACCAAAGTTATAGATCAAATAGGCGATCCGTTCTTGAATGAAACTGCTTCTGAACGTCCCTACATTCGCCAGCGGGGCCATCCCTAAGTCGAACTGTTCGAATCCTTGGTTTTTAAAATAATCGAAGAGATTGATGAACAAAAAGTCCATTGTGCCATTAGGTGCTTTTTCAGGATCATGACGCATTAAGTCGATTGACCCACAACCTGTCTGATAAGTAGGCATAAAAGAAGCAAATGCCACAATTTCTTGCTGTTGGTTCTTGACGACAGCGATTGGGACGGTGCTCAAGTAATCTTCAGAGAAAAATCCTAATGAGAAACCTTTCTCTTTGCGACCATCTAGCCAGCGATCAGAAATATCTCGTAGCTTGGCAAATGTTTCCGCATTGTACGGTGGTTGTAGGACATCGAAAGTAAAGCCTTCTTTATTGATTTTGTTGTTTAATGCCCGTTGACCCTTCATTTTTTTGCCAGACAAGGTGAAATTCTGTAGGTCCACGAAGGCTTTCTCACCAAATTTGATGAAGTCATAGCCGAATTCATGAAGCAGCATGACCATTTCTTCACTGCTTTCATAGAAGACAGGCAAATAATTCCACTGATCCATTTCTGTGATAAAGGCTTCTAGTGCAGCAGCAAAATCCTCTTGCTTACCAGCTGGGTCCCCCATGACCAAACATTTATTGTTATAGGTCGTAAACTGGAAAAAGACGGTAGGATCGGTCTCGTTCGGATAGAAATAGACTTCTTTATCTTTCAAAAAGACAAGATGGCTATCACTAGTACCACCGTAGGTCTCTAAAAGAGTCAAGATTTTTTCATTCTCAGGTCTCTGTCCAATTTGATGTTTGGGTCCCATTAAATAGCGTGAGAAAAGCAAGACCGCGATAGCGACGATCATGATAGCCAGAAAGCCTTGCAACCATAACTTTTCAGAAGGAAACAAAAGAAAATCAATGGAACGATGGGCGGGATGACGATTTAAATGGGGCATGTTATAGACCCCAATAATCACATAAAGGACAGTCAAAGATCCCATCAAAAGGCCATCGATCGTCAGCCATTCCCAAGAATAAACCAGTTGCTTACGAAATAGTTCACTTTTGGAAAGGACCATAATCGCCAATAAGAAGAGCAAGAAACACATGGTTGAAAAGCGGAAACCGGCTAAGACCGCATAGCCGATCGTTGCTGCAATCAACAGCAATGTTGGAAAATAAGCGCGCGAAACACGAGCTGAAACCCCACGACCAGCAATGATGAAAAGATAGCCTAAGAAAATACTTGGGTATTGCATGACAAAATTCAACCGTATCGGATTAAGATGGGCTAACCATTGAATGTGGTCAAATGCTTCCGGAATCGTTGCTGACAAAACCAGCATCGTACCAGTCAAATAGAGCAACAGTACTTCAATCTTATGGAATACTTCTAAAAGCAATCCTTTAGGAATACCAGAAAAGCGTGTGTTGAGCGTTACACTGACATTTTTAGAGAACAAAAGCACCCCAATCAAAAACGGAATGATGTAATAGAATAGCCGGAATAGCAGAAGCCACGCTACGACGCTTTCTCGGGGAATATTCAATGAACCCATTCCCATGATCATCATGACATCAAAGGTTCCTAATTCTCCGGGAATCATTGATACGATCCCTATCACAGATGCAGCAATAAATAATGGCAGTATTTGAAAAATATCCACAGAGATCCCCATCAGCATACCGGTGGTGATAAAGGCCGTAAATACCCCTACCCATTCCAATAATGAAACCAAAATCAGTTGACCGCGGTCAGAAGGGGTCAGACCGCCTAAATAGCCATTCTTCTTCGACAAACTTAAGACATAGACCACTGGAAAGTACAAACTTCCTCCCAATAGCCAAATCCAATATTGCTGCAGATAATCAGTTGTTGGCCCAAAGACGACGAACCCTAATGCCAGTAATGATAAAAGCGATAACCCAGACATCAGATAAATAAAAATTTTCGAAATTGCTTGAGCAACATCTTTGTCATTTTTTTCTTTGCCATAGAATTCGGAGCGAAGACCAATGCTGATAAAACCGCCGAATCCTACAAGATTATTCATGGTATTGATGATCCAGCTTGTTTCACTTAAATAACGGGCAGAAAGCTTTTGTCCTAAGAGCCGATTTAAGATAATGTCATAACCAATCATTGGCGCAATACAAAGCAAACTAATCAAAAGCATCAATGCAACACGCCAAACCGCTAATTCGGAAAACAGTGTCGTCAATTGATCGACGGAAATCGTCTTGCTTAAGGAAAGCAATTCACCTAAAACGATCACTGCTACAGCGATCAAAAAGAGTCCTTTGAACAAGGAGAGATGGTTACGAATCCATGTAAAAAGTTTCATTTTATTGTCCCACCTTATCTAAGAAAGAAAGAACTTTCTGATTGAATATATTTGGATTTTTGCGAGCAAAACTATGTCCTTGTCCCTTTACTACCATGAAATTGGCATTCGGAATATGATTGGCTAGATAAAATGAATGAGACAATTTGATTGAATCTCTTTTTCCTACCAAAATCAGTGTTGGGACAGTAATTTTTTTTAAATCGGTGGCTGATAAACCGATGTTACGAAAGAGTAGTGCAAGAATCGGTAAAAAACCACGCATGCCTTTATCGAAAGGCGCGCAAAGCCAAACGACTGCATATTGGATCAGACTGCCGATCCGTGCAAACAGCCGAACCCCTTTAGGATCCGTATTGCCGGAATTTAAAATCAGACAACTCACTAATTCCGGATATTTAAAACAAAACACCATAGCTAAATTTGCGCCATCACTAAAGCCTAGAAGAGCTACCTTTGACAGGTGTTCTTTTTGAATAATGGCATACAAGTCATCAGCCATCAAGAAAAAATCAATTTTTTTGCGGGTATTCGTTGATTTGCCATGCCCACGGCTGTCTATCAAGTACAGCTGATGTTTCTGACTTAATTCAGCTATCTGATTAGCAAAGTAAGCACTGCTCCCGCCATTGCCATGCAATAAGAATAATGGCTTGCCTTTTCCAATTTTCTCATAGTAAAGGACCGAGCCATCTTGCATTTTGGCATAACACTTTTCAGATTCCATTTTTTCACCTACTTTCTTTGAGTATACCTTGAAGCCCGCGATTGATAAAATCAAATGGTGATTTTTCACTAGAAATAATCATCGTTTATTCATTTTTGTCTTAGAAAACTGCTATCTTATTATATTAAGAAATCAGACAGATGCTGCTCTTTAGATTCATTTCTAGCCATATCTTAGGAGATCACTTCGAAATGGAACAGAAAACTTTGCCAAAATAGAAAATTTTCACATTTTCCCCCGTATTTTTCCCTCTTATTTCTTTAGAAGGAAACTATAGAAGAGAACTATAGAAGAAAACCATAGAAGAAAACCATAGAAGAAAACCATAGAAGAAAACCATAGAAGAGAACTATAGAAGAGAACTATAGAAGAGAACTAAGCAAAGCAGCAAGGATACCCCATAGTGTCTCCCATTCAGTGACAATGGTTTTCATTAAACGGGGGAACAATGAATGATTTAAAGCTTGTTTAATATGTCTAAAGGAAATCAACAAGGTGCCTTCTGATTTTTTTTCATTCAGTTTGACCTGCAAGATGCATTCGTGGCGCAGAAAGCAAATGTTTGTTATTCCTAAAAGATTATATCTCTCCAATAATTACTGCAAAGTTTCAGGAATTCAGTTATTATTTTCAAGTTGTTATCTTGATGCTGGAGGGAAATAAATGAGAGAGACTAGATATGAAGAATTGAAGCGAGCAGAAAAGGGCGCTCTGCTTAGTATCATCGCCTATCTATTGATTTCATTCGTTAAATTATTGATCGGTAAAATAGCTGGGTCGGAAGCTTTATGGGCAGATGGTTTAAATAATGCCACCGATATAATCGCTTCAGTGGCTGTTTTGATAGGTCTACGCTTAGCTCAAAAACCGGCTGATGAAGAACATAAGTATGGACATTGGAAAGCAGAGAATGTAGCAAGTTTGATTACGTCATTGATCATGCTTGCTGTAGGGCTGCAAGTACTTTATTCCTCTGTCTGGTCCTTGATTCAAGGGGAGACAGAAAGTCCTGATGTGCTTGCGGCAATTATAGGTGTGGTCTCGGCTATTCTCATGTATGGTGTGTATACCTTTAATCGAAGATTGGCTGCACAAGTAAAAAGTTCCGCACTGCTTGCTGCTGCCAAAGACAATCGCAGCGATGCTTGGACCAGCATCGGAACCGCCATTGCCATTTTTGCCGCTTCTTTTGGCTGGGGGTGGCTTGATAGTCTAACAGCGATCGTTGTCGCTGTTCTGATCCTAAAAACGGCCATTGATATTTTCAAAGAAAGTGCCTTCTCATTGTCAGATGGTTTTGATCAAACATTGGTCAACGAGTACGAACAAGTCGTAGCCGATTTTCCGGAAGTAAAATCTGTCAAGAGTATTCGCGGCAGAATGTATGGCGCAAATGTGTTTCTTGATATTGTTATTACGATGGACAAATATTTGACAGTTGAAAAAAGTCATGCAGTAGCTGATGCCATAGAAGCATTGCTGTCTGATCGTTTCAATGTCTATGATACAGATATTCATATTGAACCAGATTAATCGCCGATTTATTTTTAAGGGTCATTTTGTGTTGTGTAAGTTAAAAAAAACAGTGTAAACACCACGTTTCTAGCATGTAAACATCCCGTTGCTTCTTTTTTTATTGAAAGAATGGCAAACTATTCTTATCAGAAAAAGAAAGTAGGGATCGTATGGAGACGATAAATATCACTGACCTTCAAGCAAAGAAAATTAATGAAGTGGGACAACCTGTCCTTTTAGAAATTTGTAAAAATTATATTTTATCAGTAGAAGATAGACAGATACTAGCTCTTCTTCAGAAACAAATTACAGAAAAAAAAGCTGAACTCGTTTGAGATTCAACTCGTTTTAGTCAAGTACAAAAAGAAAAGCAGCAGTTTGATCCATCAATGATCAAACTGCTGCTTTTTTAGCCTTTGAGAAAAGAAAGAATGAAGGTAATCCAACTTTTCTTTTGTAAGAGAAGATCAGTAGTCTGATGATATCCTAGAGGAAAGCAAAAGTAGAAATAAGAAAGATTTCGGTAGAAAGAAGTGATTCGATTTTATAAAAGTCTTTTAAAAGACTTCAAAAAACTTTTTTGAGGTTAGTGACCGCTAGTCATTTTAATGCCTACAATACTGATCAATAATAATCCAACAAAAAGCCAAGTGGCTGGGTTTATCTTGTCATGGAACAATACCACACCAATGATGACTGAACCCACCGCACCGATCCCAGTCCAGATAGGGTAGGAGAAACTCATTGGCAGTTGTTTGATTGCTTGCGACAAAAAGAAAAAACTGGCGATCATACCAATAATGGTGTAAATCGTAAAATTGATTTTTGTAAATCCTTCACTCCATTTCATCGTTGTGGACCAGAATACTTCCAGTACGCCAGCTAATAATAGTTCGAGCCAAGCCATTCTATTTCCCTCCTTTTTGATTATTTAGAAAACAAAAAGAGGAAGACCATTCCTTCTAAGACCTACTGGAATGATCGTCCTCTTTTAACTACCCGGTGGCAGTCTCTATTTTCTTGTAACCAGTATAGCACACTCGGATTTTTTTGGGGAATGAAAAAAACTTATCGAAAAAATGAGGGGTAGCACTTTCGGATAAAAATTGAAAGAAAGAGAAACTGTTCCAGAAAATGAGCTGGTCCTGTTTCTCGTCATCGCATCTAATTTTTCCTAACAAACTTGATGCGATCAGCAGAACTTTCTGATGGTGCTAAATCTTTCTTTCAATTGCGGATAGACAACATTATCAATAGTTAAGACAAAGAAAGACTTTTCTATTTATTTAAAAAACATTCCGATATAATAAAGATATGTAGGGATACATCTTTGAAAGGAGTCCACCATGAAAATTACATTTCAACCAGTCCGATCTTTAGAGGAGATTCAAGAATTAGAGCTTGTCGTTAAGGAGATTTGGTCAGAAGTCTTTACACCTATCATCGGGTCTGCTCAAGTCAGCTATATGCTAGAAACTTATCAATCTCCAGAAACGATCCAACAAGAAATCAAAGAAGGCGCCGCTTATTTTATTCTTCGATTAGAAGATGAGATTATTGGCTACACAGCTTACGAAGAAGAGGCAGACCGTCTGTATTTGAGTAAACTTTATTTAACACCTGCTATGCGAGGAAAAGGCGTCTCCAGCAAAGTATTTGATTGGGTTGAATCTTTAGCCGCTGGCAAAACACTCTTTTTGAACGTCAATAACGGCAATCAACAAGCGATTGCCGTCTACGAACACCGGGGTTTTGTCCGGGTCGGGGAACGAAAGGTTGATATCGGTCAAGGTTTTGTAATGGATGACTATATCTACGAAAAAACATTCAAACAATGAAAGACATAAGCTTTTTTCCATCGCTCAGTTTGTGGGAAGAAAGCTTATTTCCTATAAAAAAAACGTTTACACACCTTTTTAACTGTGTTATATTGTCCTTGTAAAGATTATAATGTTATAATTAGGAGCGCTAAAATGAATGGATTTGTAGGGTTTATTGAACAAAAGTTAATGCCAGTGGCAAATAAGGTAGGTATGCAGCGACATATGGTGGCCATACGTAAAGGAATCATTGCCACATTACCATTGACGATCGTCGGTTCCTTTTTCACGATATTATTGAATTTTCCTATTGAGTCAGTTGCAGCATTTATTGAACCATATCGTGAAGTTCTAGACATTCCGTTTCGCTATACTGTTGGTCTGCTTGCACTTTATGCGACCTTTGGTATCGCATCTTCATTGGCAAAAAGTTACAAACTAGACTCATTGACAGCAGGTATTTTGGCAACAATGTCCTTTTTGATCACGGCAGCACCACCAATTCGGGTTCTTGAATCGGTAGAAGGTGTGATCGATGCTGGACGTTTCATCAATGTTGCTAACCTTGGTTCTGGATCACTATTTGGTGCAATTGTCACAGCTATTTTGTCAGTGGAAATCTATCGCTTCTTTATTGTCAAAAATATCACGATCAAAATGCCTGATGGTGTACCCCCTGAAGTGACCAATTCCTTCATGGCATTGATTCCCGGGGGAGCGATTCTTGTTTTGTTTTGGGTCATTCGTCATATCATCGGTTTTGATATCAATGGCTTCTTAAGTAACCTTTTGATGCCGCTGAAAGATGTTTTAGCAGGAAACAGTTTGTTTGGCGGCTTATTGACAGTTTTCTTGATTTGTTTCTTCTGGGTTCTTGGAATTCATGGACCAGCAATCATGGGTCCGGTGATCCGTCCTTTCTGGGATATCTCGATTGCAGAAAATATGGAAGTTTTTCAATCAACCGGCAATGCGCATGAATTACCAAACATCTTTACAGAACAATTTCTGCAATGGTTTGTTTGGATTGGTGGGGCAGGAACGACGCTTGCGCTGGTTGTCTTGTTTTTATTCTCAAAATCAAACTATTTGAAACAATTAGGACGTCTTTCGATTTTGCCAGGTATTTTCAATATCAATGAACCGGTCATCTTTGGGGCTCCGATTGTGATGAATCCGATTCTTGGGATTCCGTTTCTTGTAGCACCTTTGATTACAACGACAATTTCGTACTTTGCTACGACGACAGGGATCGTTCCAATGATGGCTGCCCGTCTAGGATTTGCCATTCCAGCACCCATTGCTGCTTGGATGAGTACAAATTGGAGTGTTGCCGCTGGAATCTTAGTTGTGGTGAACTTTTTGATTACATTGGCGATCTATTACCCATTCTTTAAAGTCTTTGAAAAACAGCAATTAGAACGTGAAGAAGGACAAGCGACTCAAGAATGAAGGGTCTCTTTATCAAGAAGTCAAACGAGACGATGGGATAGGAGCAAAGAACGATCCATAAATGACAACCAAATGAGCTCTCTGGGAAATACCGAGTTCTTCTAGGTGAACAGAAACAATTCTACGGGGTCATCCCAGTAAACACCTCAATCCCAGAGTGCTTTCTAGATGGTTCTTTTGAGTGAAGCAATTAGGGTTCATTTGTTGCTTAAACAGTGGTGCATGCGCGAGGATCCGCGTTTGATGATCGAAAGGAGACTAAGTGCATAAAATGATGCTGATGTATGCATGTTTATTATTTATCGGATTACAAATTTGGCTAACCAGACATGGAGCATTTATCCAGCAGATTCGCTTCCGCACACTGATAGCCGAATCCTTATTAGTATTAGTCATTGCCGTTATGCTATTTGGCAGGACAACAATTGCCCCGGTGATCTTGACAACACTGACTGTTGGTTGCAGTACGTTGCTGATCACAAAATTTTCTCAAATTGGTGCGCAGAAGGAGTGGACAAAATGAAAAGACAACTAGGAATCTCTATTTATCCAGACCACAGCAGTAATGACGAAGACAAAGCTTATTTAGAATTGGCTCAACGCTATGGATTTAGTCGAATTTTTATGAGCATGTTAGAAGTGACAGAAGGGAAAGAAATTGTTCGCAAGAAATTCACAGAATTATTAAGATTTGCCAAATCACTTGGCTACGAAACGATTTTGGATGTTGCACCGGCAATTTTTGAAGAGCTGGAAATTTCTTATGATGATTTGACGTTTTTCCACGAATTGGGTGCGGATGGCATCCGCTTGGATTTAGGTTTTGACGGCAGCAAAGAAGCAATGCTGACTTATAATCCGTTTGGATTGGCGATCGAGCTAAATATGAGCAACGACGTCGCTTATTTAGACAATATTTTGACGTATCAAGCAAACTTGCCTTTCTTATATGGCTGTCACAATTTTTATCCTCAGGAAGGCACCGCATTACCGTATGAGTTCTTCGAAAAATGCAGCCAGCGTTTTAAAGCCAAAGGAATTCGAACTGCCGCTTTTATCACTTCACAGTCTGGAACGATCGGTCCATGGGATATCAATGACGGATTACCGACATTAGAAATGCATCGGCATTTACTTGTAGAGATCGCAGCAAAACATCTTTTTGCAACAGGATTGATCGATGATGTAATCATTGGGAATGCCTATGCCTCAGAAGCAGAACTTGCAGCACTTGGCGCAATCAATCGTTACCAAACAGAATTTTCGGTGACTTTTACACCGGAGAGCACTTCATGCGAACGAAAGATCGTTCTGAAAGAGCAGCATTACCGTCGAGGGGACATTACTGATCGGATGATTCGATCAACAGAAGTCCGAAAAAAATACAAGCAATTTGATAACCCAGTCCACGATAATCTGGAGGAATTCCAACCTGGAGATATTGTGATCGGCAACGATGATTTTGGCAAGTACAAAAACGAATTACAGGTGGTGTTGACCCCTCATTGCGATCCGCGAAAAAATAAAGTTGGATCAATTGTCGAAGAAGAACGGCTGTTGTTGTCGTATATTCATCCGTGGACCAAATTTAAATTTACCGAGAGGAATGATTAACATGTTGGATATGATTATCCGCCAGGCACGTACACTCAATGAAGAGATTTTCGATATCGGTATCCAGCAAGGGAAAATTTGCCAGATCGCAAAAACGATCGAAGAATCCGCACAAAAGGAGTGGACACTTCTTCCGAATCAGTATCTTTCGGCAGGCTGGATTGATGATCATGTCCATTGTTTTGAAGAAATGAGCTTGTACTATGATTATCCCGATCAGATCGGTGTGGCAAAAGGTGTAACGACAGTAATCGATGCGGGGACTACTGGCGCCGAAAATAGCCATCGTTTCTACGAATTTGCACAAGCAGCCAAAACGAATGTCTTTGCGCTTATCAATATTTCAAAATGGGGCATCGTCGAACAAGATGAATTAGCCGATCTTTCTAAGATCAAGGGGGATCTGATCACAAAGGCCCTAAATGAATTTCCTGACTTCATCGTGGGGTTAAAAGCGAGAATGAGCAGGACGGTGATTGGTGAAAATGGCATCACTCCATTGAAATTAGCCAAAAATATCCAAAAAGAACACCCAGGCCTACCATTGATGGTTCATATTGGTTCAGCACCACCAGATTTAGCTGACATTTTGTCTTGTTTAGAGAAAGGTGACGTTCTGACCCACTGTTTCAATGGCAAGGAAAATGGTATTTTAGATCGTCAGTCAAATACCATCAAATCGTTTGTTTTTGATGCTTATGGCAAAGGTGTTGCTTTTGATATTGGTCATGGTACAGATAGTTTCAATTTTTCGGTGGCAGAAAAAGCCTATGCCGCCAATTTGAAAGCTGCTTCTATCAGCACCGATATTTATATACGTAACCGTATGAAGGGTCCGGTATATGATTTGGCTACTACTATGGAGAAATTAGCCGTTGTCGGTTATAGTTGGCAAGAAATCATCGAGAAAGTAACATTGGCACCAGCTCGTCAGTTTCAACTAAAAGGAAAAGGTGCGATCGAAGAAGAAATGGATGCTGATTTCACGATCTTTGAATTCAAAGAAGCAGCCAAAGTACTGATTGATTCAAATGGGAACAAGCGAAGTATTGATCGACAGATCATTCCGCTAAAGACTATAATTGGAGGACAAGTATATGACATTGAACCTGACTAAACTTGGCTTGAAGCAAGTCATCAATGCTTCTGGTAAAATGACGATTCTCGGTGTTTCTAAAGTGAGCGAAGGTGTCTTAACAGCCCAACGCTTTGGTGGGGAACACTTTTTTGAGATGAGCGAGTTAGCAGTCAAAACAGGGGCCTATTTGGCCAAACTACTTCAAGTTGAAGATGCTCAAATCGTCTCTTCAGCTTCTGCTGGAATTGCTCAATCTGTGGCAGCAGTCATTGGACAAGGCTCATCATTCCATCTTTACCATCCTTATTCAGAAAAGATTCAGCGTCGAGAGATCATCTTGCCGAAGGGACACAATGTGGATTATGGCACACCTGTTGAAGTGATGGTTCAACAAGGTGGAGGCCAAGTTGTTGAGGCAGGCTATGCCAATATGTGCTCTGTTGACCATATTGCTCAGATGATCAGTCCCCAGACAGCTGCGATTCTCTATATCAAAAGTCATCATACAGTACAAAAAAGTATGCTTTCAGTAAAGGAAGCTGCTCAAGTCGCAAAACAGTCGGGCATCCCTTTGATCGTGGATGCGGCAGCGGAAGAGGATCTTTTCAGGTACATCCAGGAGGGTGCCGATTTAGTGATCTACTCCGGAGCCAAGGCTTTGTCTGGGCCAAGTGCTGGTTTAGTGATCGGTCGTAAAGAACTAATAGAATGGGTGAGACTGCAATCCAAAGGCATCGGGCGTTCCATGAAGATCGGTAAAGAAAATATGATGGGGCTTACACAAGCAGTAGAAGAGTATCTGGCTGAAGGAAGCGAGTCTGGCGCTTCCATGAAGCATCGTTTGGAACCCTTCATCTCAGCGCTCAATCAAATTATTGGCTTGTCTGCAGATATCGTCCAAGATGGTGCAGGGCGAGACATTTATCGCGCCCGGGTTCGGGTCCAAAATGGGCCATCGGCGATGGAAGTGATCCAGAAATTAAAAGTAGAAGAACCAGCCATCTACACGAGAGAATATCAAGCAAATCACGGCATTATTGAATTTGATATTCGGGCAGTCACAGAAACTGAAATGCATGTGATTGTCAATCGATTAAAAGAAATCATGAATCCGGAGGAACCAAAAGAATGAAAAAATCCCCGACTTATTTAGAAGATCGAATTTGTTTAAACGTTTTAGCTAACTCAGTGGAAAACGCCAAAGAATGTTTTGAAGCAGCCGAAGGGAAAATCTTATTAGGCGTTCTTTCCAAAAATTATTCCACGGATGAAGCAGCGATTGAAGACATGAAAAAATACCAAGCAGAAATAGAAAATGCGTTATCAGTTGGTCTCGGTGCCGGTGATCCGAATCAGAGCGAGATGGTCTCTCGAATTTCTGCTGTGTTGCAGCCGCAACATGTCAATCAAGTATTCACGGGAGCTGCAACATCTCGGGCGTTGTTAGGACAAGAAGAAACTATTGTTAATGCATTAGTTTCTCCGACAGGCAAAGTCGGCTTTGTCAATATTGCCACTGGCCCGTTAAGTTCACAGGAAGAACCCACTGAGGTTCCTCTTGAAACGGCGATTGCATTACTCAAGGATATGGGCGCTAGTTCAATCAAATATTTCCCTATGAAAGGATTGGCGCACAAAGAAGAATATCAAGCGGTAGCAAAAGCTTGTGCAGCTCATGACTTTTATCTTGAACCGACCGGTGGGATTGATTTGGATAACTTTGCAGAAATCTTGCAGATTGCTGTGGATGCAGGAGTCAAGAAAATCATTCCTCACGTGTATAGCTCGATCATTGATTCAGAGACGGGCGATACCCGTCCGGAAGATGTGAGACGATTACTGAAGATGATGAAAGATTCATTGAAGTAAGAGTGAAGGAGGAATTGTGATGCGAATCGGTGCATACGGTGAAGTCATGCTGCGCTTGACACCGCCTGAATATCGGACATTAGAACAAACCCATTCGCTGCGGATGGATTTTACAGGAACGGGCGTAAATATTTTAGGAAATCTGGCGCACTTCAATCTTTCAGCATCCCTATTGACGAAAGTACCAAAAAACCGTTTGGGTGATGCGGCCAAAGCGAATTTGCGAACTTATGGTATCAAGACAGAATTTATTGGTCAGGCACACAATCATATCGGCAGTTATTTTGCTGAAGTTGGTTTTGGCGCTCGCCCCACCTATGTGACGTATCAGAACCGCCGCGGTAGTTCATTTGGGGTTTCCGGACCTGCAACTTATCCCATCGCTGAATATTTAGAAACGATCGATCTTTTACATATTTGTGGTATTTCGTTGAGCTTGACCGAAGAAACGTGGCAAACCGCGATAACATTGGCAAAACAAGCTACTTTGAAGAACATCAAAGTTTGTTTCGATTTTAATTTTCGTCCCAGTCTGAATTTGGAAGAAGGACAGCGAGAAATCTTAAAAAAACGTTACGAAGCGATTCTGCCTTATTGTGATTTGGTATTTGGGTCTGTACGAGATTTGCACGGTCTTTTGGGATTTGGTGAGCAGCTGCCTATTGATGGACTAGAGGAACAGCAAATCGTTCAGGCCTTTATGGCGCAGTACGGGATTGAATGGTTTACAGGAACCAGACGGATAGCCAGTGAAGACAAACAGTTTATCAGCGGGATGATCTACACTAAAGAAGAAACTGTTGAAACTGCACCTCAATTGTTACAAGTGCTAGATCGAATCGGTGCAGGGGATGCATATGCAGCAGGTATTCTTTTAGGATATGCCGAGAAATGGCCACTAAAAAAAACCGCGGATTTTGCTATCACCAATGCTGTATTGGCCCATACGATGTTAGGAGATGTTCCCTTGATTACACGGGAACAAGTAGAGCAAGTGCTAAAGAATCCTGGGGTAGATTTATTTCGTTGAGTATTATTCGCTAGGATATACAAAGCACGCGTAAACAATAATAAATCATCCAACAAAGTGCGTTTGATGGCGAATCAGTGACTGCCGTCAAAAGGGCTCTTTGTTGGATGATTTTTGTTTTATTCGACAGGTAAGAAGACGAACAACAAGTGAATGGATTGTCGAGGGGGATATCAAGCAGTCGTTTTCATTGATTATTGATTCAGGTAGCGTTCGGCTTTCTTCTCAGGAATCACCCAAAGAAGTAGAACGAGACTATCGAGACTGATCACAAAAAGCGGATGAATCAACCAGCCAAGGAGCAATGCCACAATGTTGACAAAAAGAGTAAAGGTTAATTTCTGATAGCGTTGAAATAGTTTCCTAATGGTTGGATTATTTTGGCTTTCCCGGCTTAATGCCCGTCCTAACAAATAATAGCTAAAATCAGTCAAGAAAATCACAGCACCATAGAGCATTTGAGGAGCGAGGGACAGCGGGTATTGACTGACCCATGAAGTAACAAAAGGAAAAAGCGACAACGAGAGTATCAGCAAATGATTGGCCCATAATGTCCATCCATCAATATCTTCTGCAACTTAAAAGAGATGATGATGATTGTTCCAATAAATGGCCAGCATCACAAAACTGATCAAATAAATGATAAACTGATGTTCGATGCCTAGAAACGCTTGAAAGGTATCGTTTTTTGGTTGGTGAAGTTCTAAGACCAGCAAAGTCATCACGATAGCAATCACTGCATCTGTAAAGGCCTCGATTCGGTTCTTTGACATAACATGCTCCTTTCAGAATAGTAAATCAGTGTTAGTTTACGTCAATAGATACGATTCGTCTATCAAAGAGAATTGCAATAAAAAAAGGACAGTGATATAAGATCAAAGCTAACTCAAAAGGCAACGGTGAGTATGCCTTTGTGTCTGAAACTTCTCATTGCGAGAAGCATTAGCAGTATCTTATTTCATCGTCCTAATGGATTATTGTTTGACAGTGAATGTCAAATCAAATTGAGAAGGATGGATGTAACGAAATTTTGGTCCTTGGCTATCGTCGATGATCAATTCGATCAATTCGCTGTTGATTTTTTTGACCTCAGTGATTTGATGCCCTTGGTCGTCACAAAGCTCAATCACCGCTTCTGGATAAATTGATTTGAGCTGATTGTATTTTGTGATAAAGGCGTTGACGATAGCAGCAGACGCAGTCAAGTCAGTATATTCTGGCATATTCTTCCTCCTTATTTAGTAATCAGGAATGAGTGGATACGTTTGTCTAGTTAGACTCTTTATCTAAAACACCATATAAAAATAAATCAATGGCCTGATAGAGTTCAGTTTTTTTCTCTGCTGAATCTAAGTATGAAGCAATGAGAATAAACATTTGGCTGACAATAAACTGGTAGGAAAGTTCGTTTCGTAATCGTAGTTCACTTGTTTGAAAAAGGCGAATAAATGGTTGCTGATAGTTTTCTTTCCAAATCAAGTAGAGTTTTCTGGCGGTTTCTTCAGAGACGGTATGTTTGATATCATCCATCATTAAGTAGAAATTGAAAGGGTGACGTTTTTGCAGAAATCGAGCCATCCGTTGCAGTTTCTCTGCTAAGGAGTCATTGGGATCATTAACGATCTGATATAAGTTTTCAGATACATCTATCGCTAACCGCGCAAGAACACCGTAATAAATATCTTCTTTTCTTTTGAAATGATAATACAAATTAGGCTGAGTAATGCCTAACAACTCCGCGATTTGTCTTGTTGAAGTTCCTTTATACCCTTGTTGCATGAACAACTGTTCAGCCACGTCTAAAATCTCATCTTGCATTATTTTCACTCCGGTTGGTTTTTATCTGCTGTTTTACAGAACGTAATAAAAAAGCTTTTCTTTGGATAGAGACAGCATTTTTTTTGAGAAAAACCTGGTAATTTTTCTCACGAATGACCGTCAATAGTTCGCGATAGATCAATAAAGCAGCCATAAGCGCTTCCTGGCAGTCTTCATCGATCTGAGGCATCATGGACAAGGCTTCATCGTACAGTTTTTCTGCTAGCAGAGCTTCAAACTCCCAAAGCTGGATAAAGGATTCAGTGACCTTTTTTTGTCTGAGGTGTTGAATGGTAATCTCAAACCGCTGCATCGTTTCTTTTGGTAAATAAATTCGATTCATCGCAAGATCTTCCCCAATATCCCGGAGAATATTCGTTCGCTGCATAGCTTCCCCTAGCTTCTTGGCCGGTTCTTGGATCTTGCCTGCCTGACTAGATAAAATCGGCAGCAACATCAACCCGACACTTCCAGCAACAAAGTAGCTGTAGCTACTCAAATCAGCCTCCGTTTCAGGTGGCTGAAAATTTAGATCCATCCTCTGTCCTGCGAGCATATCATAAAATGGCTGGAACTTTAAATCATATTTCGCAAAGACAACAGAAAGAGCCCGCCATAAAGGGGTATCCAGAACCTTTCCGCAAGCCATTTGTCGTAATCCGTGTTCTAGTTCATTTAATTTAACGATGTCTTGATAACGATCGATGGCATCATCTGCTTGCCGACAAAAGGCATAGACGGCAAACACGGAACGTGCTTTTTCTGGGGGTAATTGCGAAAAAGCACTGTAGAAACTTTTCGAATGTTTTTTGATGATTTGCTCGCAATAAGCAAAGTCTTCCTTATATCGTTCAAAAAGCGTGCTTTCCTTATTGATCATCTTTTAGTAACTCCTCTACGGCAAGCTTTGCACTTTGCATCACGATTGGGACACCGGCTCCTGGGTGAGTGCTGCTGCCACAAAAATACAAACCTTCTGCGTAAGAAAACTTATTATGAGGACGATAGTAATTGCTTTGAGATAATGTCGGTTTCAATCCGAAAGTCGCCCCGTTATAAGCGTTGTAGTGGTCTTTGAAATCTTGTGGTGTATAGTAGGTTTCAAAAACGATATGCTCATCGATATCATTGAAAATCGTTTTTTCTTTTAGCGTGTGGATAATTTTGTTGCGGTAATTCGTGATTGTATTAGGTTGCCAATCATTAAACTTGGACAGCTCGGGAACTGGCACCAACACATACAAGCCTTCGTGACCCTCGGGTGCTAGTGAGGCATCTTTCAATGTGGGACGATAGAGATAAAAGGAAGGATCTTCTGGCAAAACACCAAACTCAAAAAGGTCATCGACATTTTTTTTGAAGTCTTCGGCAAAGTAGATGCTATGCAAGCCATTGGCTTCATATTTTTTATCCAGCCCTAGGTACAAGAGAAAACACGAACAAGAATAGGCCATTCGGCTGATTTTTTTATTGGTGTATTTGCCCCGATTTTTTTCATTAGGAATCAATTCTTGCATCGCATAAGGAAAATCAGCCGCACAGACAATCGCATCTGCTGAATGGATGTGCCCATTTAGACGAATCCCTGTTGCTCGCTTGTTTTCAATGATCAATTCTTCGATCGGTGAGTCATAATGAATCACGCCGCCTAATTCTTCAAATAAGCGAGCCAGCGAAGTCGCTAATGTATATATACCGCCTTTGATGAAATAGACGCCATAGAACAACTCGATCATAGGGATGATCGTATAAAGAGAGGGCCCTTGATAGGGAGAAACCCCGATATACAATGTTTGAAAGGCTAGCGACTTGCGCAAGCGGTCATCTTTAACAAACTTTGAGATCGAAGTGTAGGCATCGTTGAATGTTTTCAATTTCATTCCTGCCCAAAGGGATTGAGGATTATAAAAATCCCAGAATCCTCGAAACGATTTAGTGATGAAAGCTTTTTTTGCAATCACGTAGCGTTTATAAATATCTGCCAGAAAGGCGAAATAACCTTGGGCATCTTCTTCAGAAATCCCTTCTAATGTTTTAGTGAGTTCAATCAGATCATTGGAAAAGGTGAGAGGTGCTTCATCAGCAAAGTAGAGCTGCAGCATAGGATCAACCTTTTCCATCGGGATATAGTCATCTGGATCGACACCGCATAGTTCAAAAATCTCGCGATAAATCTCCGGCATCATAACAATGGTCGGGCCGACATCAAATGTAAAACCAGCTTGCTTGATTTGGTTCATTTTGCCACCGGGCTGGCTTTCTTTTTCGTATAGTGTGACCGCATAACCTGCTTGTTGCAATCTGACAGCGGCGGATAGTCCTGCGACACCGCCGCCGACAACGATAATTTTTTTCATGAGAACTCCTTATCAAATATTTCTTGGCTTCAGATTAATCGTGTTGTGTTTTTGTGTGTTCTTTTTCCTTTAAGACACCGTCTTCCATTACAAGCACCCGATCACAATAATCAGTTAGTCGGGTATCATGGGTCACCATAATCGTCGCTTTATTTTTTTCCTTTGTTTCTTGCGCAAGAATTTTGACTACTTCATAGGCTTTTTCGGAATCCAGACTGGCTGTTGGTTCATCCGCCAAAATAATTGTTGGGTCATGATACAAAGCTCTAGCGATCGCCACCCGTTGACGTTCACCACCGGAGAGATCTTCGGGGTATTTGTTTTGCAATTTATCGATTCCTAATTGGGTAAATAAATCTTGGGCAGATTGGGTTTTATTCTCTTTGCTGACTTTGTCGACTAGTTTCAGTTGCTTTTTAACGGTCAAGAATGGGACAAGATTGGAAGCTTGAAGAATAAAACCGATCTCTTTGAATCGTAATTTGGCCCGAATTTTTTCTTTCTGGTCACTAAAAGGCTGATCGTTGATCAAAACTTCACCAGCTGTAGGTGCTTGTAATCCTCCCGCAATAGTTAAAAAAGTACTTTTACCTGAACCAGAGGGTCCAATGATGGCGACAAATTCTCCTTTTTCAACGGAAAAGTTTGTCTCTTTCAAAGCCTCAATCATCGTATCTCCATCTTTGAAGGTTTTCTTCACATCTTTAAATTCAATGGCACTCATTTTTATCCTCCTATCCAATAGCTTTCAATGGGTCAATCTTAACAATCGTTCTTACTGAGAAGAAAGCACCGACAATCGCAATCAAAATCATCAACACACTAATACCTGCAAAAAAGAGGCTGTTTACTTGAAAGGGCACAGCTTGCGGCAAGACCAACGCCGTTCCGATCGTCGCCGCTAATCCTACCAATACGCCCACCGTTGCTAAAAGGAAAGTTTGTGCGATGACAGAAAATGCGATGTAACGACTAGAAATTCCTTGTGCCTTCATGACACCAAAAATATCAGATTTCTGCATAGTCAAGACATAAATAAAGATCCCGATAACGATGGCAGCAATGACGATCAAGAAGCCGATCATAAACCCAAAGGTTAGCACTTGAGCACTATAACCAGGCAATTCATTGATGAAATCACTAATTTTGGTTGCTGTTAATTCATCCGGTACTTCTTCAACTGTTCCTCGCGTAACGATGGCATTGATGCGGGCTTTATCGCTGGTATCTTTTGTTTCAAAGCGAATTTCTTGATAGGCACCAATCGTCGTGTAGAGAACAGGTGCGACATTGAAGCGAGCATTTTCTGTAAAGCCGACGATCTTCAGTTTCTTTTCATTGCCGGCTAATTTGACGGTATCGCCGATCTTAATGTCGTATTCCTCTTTCAAACTGCTGTCAGCAACTGCCTCATCGTCGTTCGCGAAAAGTTCGCCTTCCGTGAGTTTAGGAGCCAAGAATTGATCTGGTTCGATCCCAAAAAAGCTGACATCAACTTTTTCACCACCGGATTCCCTGGTGATCACACCCGCAGTTTGAGCCAATACAGCTTTCTCATCTGCTTTGACTTCATCATAGAGATTACGAGGGATCATGGACATATTCAAATTGTTATTCGCTTCCTCGGCTAATAAAATCTCTGATGCCGACCATTTATCGACAGCAGTTCGGTTTTCTTGGGCAAGACCATAGGCTAGCCCGGTCAAGAAAAAAACTAAGTAAGCGATCAAAAACATGACACCGGTAACCAGTGCATACCGCAATTTAGAATGGCGGATTTCATTTATTGCTAAAAACATACAACTTCCTCCTAGAAATTTTATCATGTGATAAAATCAAGTTACCACATTCTTATTCAGCTGCAAAATTTATTGCTTTGGCATGGATTCTTCCTTCCTGCAAAGATCTGACAGAAAAGCTGAAAAAAAGCCTAGGAAAAGCGATAGAACAAAAATCCTGATACCTGGCAATCCATAGAGGAACCAGGAAAAAACTTGCAAGAGTGAACAATGCTTCGTCTCCTAATCACAATTAAGCGTTTCGTTTGAGTAGGAACAATCAATCCTGATAGACTAATAGTGGATATTTTTATGGAAAGAGGAGATAGAAATGAAACAGTATGTGCGTTTTGGTGTGATGATTTTAGTATCGACGGTCGTGATGTTTGGGATGATGTACCTGAATGTTTTTCAATGGGATCATGTCTTTTATAGTCAGACTCGATTATTTATGGCGTTGATGATGGGGGCCGTGATGGCGATGATCATGCTCTTATTTATGTGGAAAATGTACGAAAATAAGAAATGGAATCTAGCGATTTTAGCTGTCAGTGTACTCGTATTCTGTGGTTCACTTTTCATGGTGCGCTCCCAAACGGCTGTTGATGATGTGAAATGGATGAAAGCAATGATTCCTCATCATTCGATTGCCATTTTAACCAGTACCAATGCGGCCATCAAAGATCCTGAGGTCAAAGAACTAGCGGATGATATTATCCAAACTCAAAAAGAAGAAATTGAAAAGATGAAAGAAATGATCGAACGACTAGAAAAATGAAACAAAGCCGGATCTTGACGTCTTAGCTCAAGAAGTCGGCTTTTTCATTCGTTGTTCATAGCAATCAGAAAAAGCGCTGTTAAATTTGATCGGATCTGTGAGCATTTCATGGATCTCTGCTAAGCCTGCGATATTTTTTGAATAGCCGAGCCAAAAGGTCAAGTGATGGTGGGGACCGTATTTTTGCTGAATGTATTCAAATGCCTCTTGGCAAAGATTATCAGGATCAGAAAGACTCTTTTTTTCGATGGCAAAGTAAATCGTGCGTTCGAGAATCCGATAAAAATCAAGATCACGATCAGCTTCTGAAATGATTTTGCCATAGATGGATCGTGGCTCATAGGAGAGGGAAGCACGATGATCTTCGACGGCTTCTCCGATTATTTTACGCTGTTCTTTGGTAAAGTAATCCGCCAAAAAAGCATCTGATTCTACCATAGATCTTGAAGCGCGTTCATGATTTTTTCGTCCTTTTAATAGACCAAGATCATGAAAGACAGCAACAGTAGAGGCAATGTCTAAGTCAACCGATAATGGGGCAGCGATTTCTATACTGTTTTCGAGCACTTGATAGACGTGCTCAGGGGAGTGACTTGTGTCAAATTGCTTGTATTGTGGAATGATTGTTGTTTCTAAATAATGCATTAGCTGTGGGTTGACCATCAAAAACCTCCATTGGCTCATTTCTTGTTTAGCAGACAAAAAGTCATCACAACAAAAGTCAATGCTTTATTAAGAATCAAAGCATTGATTTTTGTTGAATCAGCTACTTTCAGTTTAGCAAATAGGACCTATTGATAAAAGAGTCATCGCGATCAATTTGCTAGGAGGGGGTAAGTGAGAGAACACCATCTAACTTTTGGACGATTTCGTCTCGAAGGTGGTGGGTAATAAACAGGACGGTTTGCGGTTGTTGCAACAGTAATTTCTCGATCTTTTTAGCATTTTCTTGATCAAGATTAGAGGTTCCTTCATCAACTAACAAAATAGGTTTTTTCCATAGGAAGCCTCTAGCTAGTGCAAGACGCTGCAATTGTCCCCCTGAAAGATTACCACCTGTTTCGGTAAGAACTGTGTCTAACTGCTCAGGTAGTTGTTCAATAACTGCAAAGAGTTCCGCTTTTTTTAGCGCTTGCTCGATTTCTTCATCGGGAAAAAATTGTCCTAATGTCAGATTCTCGCGAATCGATGCTTGATAGACAAAGGGACGTTGATCAATAACTGTCACATTGTCTTGCAATTCTTCTAAAGGGAATTCTTTTATTTCCGTTTCTCCCAAGCGGATCGATCCGCTATAGTCTTTGCGCCGTCCAGTCAACAAACTGAATAATGTTGACTTGCCTGAGCCGCTTTCCCCCACGATGGCATACTTTTGTCCAGCTTTAAAAGTGGTTGAGAGATTGAACAACATTCGTTGCGGTTTTCCATCGGTCGTTTGATAACAATAAGAAGCTTGTGCCAACACAAGATCTTTTGCATCGTTTGTTTTTTTGCTGGGTAGCGAAATCTCATGCGCTGGCTTCTCATAAGCAAATGCATCGAATAAAGGGAATGTGCCTTGTATTTTTGACAGATAGGAACTGATATTTCCTAATGTATTAAAAATTGTCGAAGCAAGATTTCCTGTTGCTGTAATCGCTCCGATGGGAACGATTTGCAGAAAAGCCAAGTAGCCAGTAAAACCTAAGACACTCAATTGACCAGTCACATTGCCAATTCCGCCAGTTACAGAGACAGCAGCCATCACTTGTGCTTGTTTTAGCTTTGCAGACTGGATTCTTTGTGCGGAACCCAAGAGTTTATTTTTAAGAAAATCAAGACGCTGGAAATTTAGGAAAGTATCAAATCCAGCTAACAGTTCGTTGGTTTTACTCAAAAAAGCTTCATTTGCCTGGGCGGTAGCGACAGCTGATTGTTTCATCTTTTTTTGGAAGATTTTCGGCAACAAAAGCAACAAACAGGACTGACCTAAGGTGAGCACGATCAATGACCAATGAAATTGGGCTAATGCGATAACGGCAAATAGTGAAGACAATACACCTTGCATGACCTGATAGATATTGGCGAAGCCATCTGTTTCGATCATGGTTATATCGTTACTCAATTTTGATGCATAGTTGCCTACGGTAACTTTGTGGAATGTCTGATAATCACTGTATCGTAGCCGAGTCAATAATTGATCTCGCAAATAAAGGGACATCTTCTGAGATGTATAGGCTGTATAACGGATTTGCAAATAAATAAACATCAGGAAACAACTATAGGCTAAGACCATCCCTACAACACCTTGGATAAATCCTTTTTGATCGAATTGGATGAGACTGTTTAGAACCTGCACATTTTGCAAGCTGGCTATCGTTTGTGAAAGTGCGACTCCTGCCATTAAAAGCAGGACGACTCCCTGATTTTTCCAATGTACCAATAACACCTTTTTCATTATTTTTTGCTCCTTTCTTATTACCTTTCTTGATACCTTTATTGTAAAAGGGTAAAGTAAAAGCGAAGGAATAATTACATATATGTAAAGAGGTGCTGTGAATGGACTATGGAGCGACATTTAAGAAACTGCGTTTAGAAAAAGGGATTACTTTGAAGGAAGCATGTCAGCAAGGGATATCAAGTGCACAACTTTCACGTTTTGAAAATGGAAAATCAATGTTGACGGTCGATCAGTTTTTTACATGCTTGCAAAATATCAATGTGACGATCGAGGAGTTTCAATTTGTTGGGAAACAGACTTTTAAAGACCGTTTTGAAAAGTCTATCGAGCAGATGCAGGAGTATCTTAATACGAATCAAGAAGAGTCGGCTCGTTCGTTGGCACAACGTTTTTTTGCTGAAAGTCAGAGTCCGTATGATTGGCCGCAGTTTTTAGGCTGTTTCATTGAAGATGTACTCAATGCAGGAAATAATCGTCCATTCATTCATTCTCAAAAAGTACTCAGCTATCTCCAGCAAGTCAATAATTGGGGTGAGATGGAGTTGCGTTTGATCAGTATTTTTACCTTTGCATTGGACACAGAACAGATGGATCTATTACTGAAAAGCATTTTGAAAAAAGCCAAGCTGTACCAAAGTGTTCCGCAAACCAATGCCCTTTATTATGATCTGTTGGAGAACTTTTTTTCTAAATATGTGTTTCACCGCAATCTTCCAGCAGCCAGAAAGATCCAGAAACTGTATCGGCAGAGTCTGGACGAACGCACAATTTTATTGCGCCCCAGAATCACCTATATTTTTAACCAAGGAATTCTTTTTTATCTGGAAAAACAACCAGAACAGGGCAATGGATGCTTTGACCAAGCAATTTCTTTAGCGAGAATTTTTTATCAGAAGGAAACCGAACACTATTTTGAGAAGCGGGCCAAGAATTGGCGGGAAAATTATCAAGATACGAATTATCGTGAGCTGACGATCAATCTGAATTTTTTTAATTATTAAAAAGGGGTTGACTTGGAGTTCACTCGAAGGCGTATGCTAGAAGTATCAATCTTAAGGAGGAACGACAATGGATTATGTAAAGTTTGGACATACTGGATTAGAAGTCTCCCCCCTTTGTTTAGGGGCAATGGGCTTTGGTGATCCGAAAAGCGGCTTTCATGAATGGGTATTGGAAGAAACGGAAAGTCGAGAAGTCATCAAAAAAGCCCTTGATCTAGGAATCAATTTTTTTGACACAGCGAATATCTATTCCTATGGTGCCAGCGAAGAAATATTGGGAAAAGCGTTGAATGATTTTGCCCCACGAGATGAAATCGTCGTCGCAACCAAGCTCTATTCTAAAATGAAAAAAGCCCCCAATAGCGGTGGGCTTTCACGCAAAGCGATCTTTTTTGAAATTGAACAAAGTTTAGAACGATTACAAATGGACTATGTAGACCTCTACATTATTCATCGCTGGGATTATACAACACCGATCGAAGAAACGATGGAAGCACTTCACGATTTAGTGAAAACAGGGAAAGTTCGCTATATTGGTGCCTCAGCAATGTACGCTTGGCAATTTGCCAAAGCACAGGCGGTTGCAGATAAACATGGCTGGACCAAATTTGTTTCCATGCAAAATCATTTGAATTTATTGTATCGAGAAGAAGAGCGGGAAATGCTCCCCCTTTGTGATGATCAAAAAATTGCGATCACACCCTACAGTCCATTAGCTGCCGGTCGTTTGACTCGTGATTGGGATGCACAAACGAAACGTTTTGCGACAGATAAAACAGCACAATCAAAATATGATCAGACTAAAGAACAAGATCAATTGATCGTTCGCCGTGTGGCAGAGATTGCTGAGACACGTCAAGTCAAACGAGCACAAGTGGCCTTGGCATGGCTATTGCAAAAAGAATCAGTCGTGGCACCAATCATTGGGGCGACAAAAGAAAGTCATTTACTGGATGCTTTGCCAGCCATTGAGTTGAAGCTATCCACAGAAGAAGTTGCTTACTTAGAAGAACCTTATCTTCCGCATGCGGTTGTAGGCGCCAATTGATTTTACTAGAGAAATATCGTAGGAATAGCAGGAGGAATCTATGTGAATATCAAAAAAATAAGTGAACTTAGCGGTCTTTCTGCAGATACGATCCGCTACTATGAAAAGATTGCCCTTCTACCACCAGTCAAACGCAATGCTCATGGTGTTCGAGTCTTTGATGAAGAAGATCTCAAGTGGATCGAGTTTACCAGTAAGATGAGAAAAGCAGGACTTTCGATTGAGTCTTTGTCAACCTATTTGGCGTTATTTCGTGAAGGGAGTCAGACAGTTCCTCAAAGAAAACAATTGCTAGCAGAGCAAATCGCAGCGTTGCATGAACGAATTGCAACCATGACAGAAGCGGTAGAACGATTGGAATACAAATTGGAACATTATGATGACCACATCATTCCTGCTGAAGCTCGGTTACGCAAAGAAACGTTTACGAATTAATTTTGCAATTACACGTAATCCCTTTTAGGATACAGCCGAAATAGGAAAGAAATCGTATGACAAAAGTAATGATTTTCGGTACCCAAGATCTTCTTCTGTTATCAGAAAACAATTATTAGCGAGAGACGAGACGCTTGTTTTGTACGTGCCAAAAAAGAATCAGACGACATTGCTTGATCCTCAACGAGAAAGCATGTTTCAAGGTGATTTACTAGATCTAGGCAGGATCTTGCGAGGAATGATTAGTTGTGAAATCGTTTACCTTTGTGAGATGCCTGAGCCACAAGTCACCTGGCGAATCATAGAAGCGATGAAACTACTTGACTTAACCCGAATCATTTGCCTGGTGAAACCAGAGGAAAGCTTCCTGTCAGATCAAATCCCGGAAACAAAAACGACGCACAAGAAAGCTCGAAGCAGTCAAATGACATTATCTATTCGGATGATTGAAGAAGCGATGTGTGACTATACGATTTTGCATCTTCCTGCTTTTTTTGCATGAGTGTTCACCTGAATCTGATCTGCAAACGAGCAAGGACAATCAGATAAGAGAAGTCGAATTACAAGTAGCAGATCTACTTGCGCAAATCAGTGAGCAGCCAACCTTCTTGGCTAAGAGAACTTTGTTTATTTCGAATCATTTGTTATAAAAAAATCCGTTGAATTAAATAAAGGTTGTCGTTTTAGCGATTACCAGAAGAGTCAAATTTTTCATAGCGACATGAAAAATTTGACTCTTCTTTCTGCTGCTTTTTTTGTTAAAATGGCAGCAATATCAAGAAGATCAATAGATTGAAATACAGAAAGGAAACAGGTGGATGACTATCAAACGAATAGGCTTGATTTCATTAGGGGTGTTATGGATCTGTATTGCATTGAACTTCTTTCTTTTACCTCACAGCATTGCCTCGGCCGGGGTGGGCTCAATCGGGTATCTTATAGAAACAGGATTAGCCATTGATCGCCATCTGATTGTCTGGGGAATCAACTTGATTATGTTAGGACTAGCGTTTCTTTTTTTAGAGCGGAAAGTCTTTATCAATACCGTCTTTGGAAGCCTGTTGTTTCCTGTCATATTAGCATGGATTCCTGAATGGATGGTTTGGGAATTTTACCCAGCCTCTTTGATTCTAGGAAGCTTCTTCTTTAGCTTAGGGATATTTACCCTTTACTGTATCGGTGCATCCAATGGGGGAGTCACGATCCCACCGTTGATTTTTGAAAAATATTTCGGCATAAAAAAAGCAGTCGGGATCTTCTTGACCAATACAACGATCATTGTTTTGAACTTTCTGGTCTTTGGACTGAGAGAAGCGATCATTTCTGCTTGCTCGATCTATCTCATTGCTTTCTTTATGAATATCTTGCTCAAAGGGCAGCGTCAATTTGTCAAAAGAAAGGAAGCAAAGGAGTCCACACTTGCATCCGCTCCTGTCAAAGAAAAAAGAACGGCTGGATGAGGGAACCTCTCTTCGATTCCCTTTGTTGATAATCGCGTTCGCGAAGAGAGATTGAGATTACTGTCGGGACTAAAAAATATCACTTATTCAAAATAACAGCCTCTCTGACATCAATTGTCAGAGAGGCTGTTATTTACTACTTCCCAGAAATAATCAAATTAGTCTAAAGCTTTCTTTTTTGAAAAATCGAACGACTAATGATTAATGACAAAAACGATCCGACTACAGCTATCAGAACAGCTGGTAAGAAGTCCATCAGCTCTGAATTTCCTTGAATATAAGCAATTGTCTGGCTGGACAATGAATAAGGATTGATCTTTTGGAGAGATTCAAAGAGACTGCCCAATACGCCAATACCATAAAAAGCAGCTAAAAAGAGTAAGACTTGGTAAACATTTTTAGCAAATGCGGAGCTTAACAGCAGTAAGCTGATTGACAATAGCCCAAATAACCAATAACTAAAACCCGCACTGATAAGATGATGGGTCAAAGAGTCATTGAAATAAATTCTTGTATAAAGAAGACAAATGAGAAAAGCGGCAGCATAGAAAAGTGTCCAAAGGAAATAAAGATAAAGTGTTTTTGCTAAAAGAATCGTTTGTCTTGGCAATCCCTTTGTGATTAGATTGATCAGAGTTCCTTGCTCAATTTCCGCACAAATCGTATCCGCAAAGAGTATCACAAAAACCAAGAGACCCAATGAACCGATATTGCCATAAAATTGCATCCACGAATCGACAGATGTCGGCGTGGAAACAGTGATTTGGATCCCATCTGTCACCATGGAAGAAAAGATATCCGGCATTATTTTTGCCAGAAAAGGCGAGAGCATGCCCACCATCAGAAAAATCACTCCACAAATGATGATCTTTTTATTCCGCCAGCCGCCTAATACTTCTTTTCTTAAAAAAACTGTTAGCTGCGTCATTTAACTACCTCCAAATAGATTTTTTCTAGCGAGGATTCATTTTTTTGGAAGAGTAAGGGGACCAATTCATTTTCAGCCATGAGTTGCAGCACTTTTTGGCCTTGTTGAAAAGTTTGATTTTCTGGAATAATCAGTTGATGTTTTTCCCTCGTCCAATTAATCGCCGCACCTTTCGCGAGCTGACAGAAGTGCTCTGTTTCTTGTGAGCTGGCAAATTGAAGAAGATAATCTTCTTGGCGAAATTGTGTCTTTAATTCTTCCATTTCACCAAAGAGTTTGATCTTTCCCTGATGTAAAATCGCCACGTAATCCGAAATTTGTTCAACATCCGATAAAATATGTGAAGAAAAAAGAACTGTCGTTTCTTGTTTGATGGCAAGTAAAAGATCTAGAAAGGCTTTGCGTCCCAGCGGGTCCAGCGCAGAAGTCGGCTCATCACAAATCAATATTTCTGGTTTTGACAATAAAGCTTGTGCAAGACCCAGCCGTTGCCTCATCCCCCGTGAGTAGCTGCTGATTTTTTTGGTGTTTTTTTCAAGATTGACCAGCTGAAGAATCTCATCGATTCGGCTAGTCAGCTGTTTGCCAAGACCGCTTATTTTTCCGCAAAAATTCAGGTATTCTGTTGCGGTCATGAAAGAATAGAATTGGGGAACATCCGGTAAGTAGCCTATCTTACGGTTTGTTTGAGCATTTCCATAGACAACTGGCTCATCGCAGACCGTGATCTGCCCACTATCTGACTTTAGCAAGCCTAAAATCAGCTTCATCGTTGTTGTTTTACCAGCACCATTTTCCCCGACAAAGCCGACAACACTCCCTTTGGGAACGACAAAAGAAATGGCATCTAGAATTTTTCTTTCGCCAAAAGACTTAGATAATTGATTGATCTCAATGACGTTCATTCTTTTTCTCCTTTCCCAAAAGTGAAATACAAAATTGGTCCAATAATACTAATCAAACAAGAAACAAGTATCCATAACGTGCGGTTGCCGAATTTAAAGTGTTTCTGTTTAACGATATCTAAAACAGCAACAAGTATCAACCCGAATTGCAAAAGTGCTAATGGGATCAGAATGGGTAGATAGTCACCAATATTTTCTGGAATGCTCGTGGTCATCATCGTGTTTCCTCCTTTCCATGAGTGTCATCTGCAGTATGGGCGGCTACTGCTTGCAAGCGCTGGAATAATTCTGTAAATGATTGTTGATCTTTGAAGGGCTGCAATAGGGGTGATTCAAGAATCAGCCCTGTCAATTGTTTTTTTACCATATTAGAACTACGGGGCATCTGATTTCCAAGTTCCAACTCATCAATCCAACTTTCGATCTGATCAAAGTACGCATCACCATGAAGGAGATAAGGATCTTCTGTTTTTTCCAGCAATGAGACATAACGAGTCAAAGCGCAAAGCAAGCGGGCACTATTGCCTTGTACAGCAAAAGTGGTCAAACAGGCAGCCAAAAAATTGAGCATAATGACTGGATGTAGTCTGGATAAGTCAAATGTTTCACAAAAGGCCAGCCCTCGTTGGTAAGTTGCTTCCATAGCTTGGGGTTTTTTGGTCAGCAAAAGCGTGTAGTTAGTCAACAGACTGAGTAAAACTGTGACATATTGATAAATGGCACTTTGAAGAACAGTTTCTGCGGCTGAGCCATCTGCCATTTGTTGGTGCGCAGCTGCAATCAAAGATTCCACTGGCAAGAAAACGGGTGTCTTATTTCCTAATACACCTAAAATGTCCTCTGCCTGACCAAGCATAAGCATTGAATAGGCTTCATAATAGCTAGCTTGTTGCAGGAGGTCAGCGGAACCGTTAGTTTTGACTAATTCAAATAATTTAACCGCCTCTTGTAAGTAATACTTTCGTTGATCCTCAACAGTTTTCTCATTATTTGGTACTTGTTCTGTCCTAGTAACTTGAGCTGGAATAGGCAACAGATCCCAATGATTCAGATAAAAAAGTCCCATCTGCATCAGAAATGGATAGCAGGAATAATAACGGCGAATGAATCCTCTCAGCATAAGTAACACGTCATCAGCGGATTTAGTTTCAAACGAGTCTTTCAACAACTGGTAAATCCGCTTGATTTCTTGAGTTGTTAGCTGAGAATTGATCACTAAAAGATCATCGACGCTGCAATCAAAGAAAGCAGCCAAGAGTGGCAACAATGTAATATCTGGATAAGATTGGCCCGTCTCCCATTTAGAAACCGAGGCCTTAGAAACACTCATAAAATCAGCTAGCTCTGTTTGAGTGATTTGTTTGTCCTTTCTTCTCTTAGCTATTTCCTGTCCAATTGGTAATTCCATGACGCACCTCCATTGAATTGGCTAACTTTATTGTAGAACAGGAAAGAGAGGAGCACAATGGAGAACAAGTTAACTTTTGATTGATAAAGTTAACCATGGGTTGATAAAGAGTAGCAACACTCTTTTTTCTTGTTGTAAGACGTATTTCAGTGTTTAATGAAAGAAAACGAGGTGAGGGTTCGATATGAAAGTGATAGCAATGATTGACTCATTTAAAGGGAGTGCTACCTCGGAAGAATTAAATCAGGCAGCACTTAAAGGGTTTCCAGTACAATGGGAAAAAGAATCAATCCCCATCGCAGATGGTGGAGAAGGAACAATGGCTGCGTTATTTGCTGCCTATGGAGGACAGTATAAATCCGTAACAAGTGTCGGTCCCCTAGGAGAAGAACGAGTAGTTTCGTATTTACTGACAACAATCAATCAAAAGCGAATAGCGATTATTGAATGTGCAGCAATCATCGGTATCCAATTACTTGATCCTTCAGATCAAACAACCAGACAGGCTAGTTCCTACGGGCTAGGTCTTTTGATCGCAGATGCAATCAATGAAAAAGTAGCACAGATCTATGTAACGTTAGGTGGCAGTGCAACAACAGATGGCGGACTGGGTTTACTGGAAGCATTAGGTGCGGAACTAATGTATCAACCTGCGGCAGATGCGCGCAATCCTTTGTTGACCATAAATTATTTTTCGATAACAGCAGTGCAGAAACTGCTTTCTGGTATCGAACTGTTGGTTTTAGCAGATGTAACTAATCCTTATACTGGAGCTGAAGGATTTGCAACTACTTTCGGACCTCAGAAAGGTGCTTTACCTCAAACGGTACAGGTATTGGAGCAGCAAGCAAAAAAAGTAGCGTATTTCGTGCAGCAAGAATACCAAATTGATTTAAATGGGATCGCTGGAACGGGTGCTGCTGGAGGTATCGGCGGTGCGACGGTCTTACTAGGGGGACAGATCTGTCCTGGATTTATGACCATTGCGAAACTGTTGAAATTAGAGACTAGAATCAGTGATGCTACGTTGATCATCACCGGTGAAGGCCGTTTTGACCGTCAAACTGCAGCCGGAAAAGTGCCATTAGGTGTGGCCAAAATCGCACAGCCCCATGCTATTCCAGTTGTTGCATTGTGTGGGCAAAGGGAGCCTGATCTAGGAGAGATCGGTCAGTATTTTGCTGGTATTTTCAGTATTCAACCAGGCCCACTTCTTCTTGATGAAGCAATGAAAAAAAGTGTAACGCTCGCAAATATGGCAGAAACCGCACAGGCTATCGCGATGTTTCATGAAAAAATCACAAGAGCGAATCATGGTGATGGTGGAGGAAATGGATCTTTCTAATAGAGCATTTTTTTAATGGGCATTTTTTTCATATTAGACTGAAATAATCGACCGTTTATTTTTAAGAATCCCCCCTATACTTATAGACAAGCGAAAGCTAAAAAGACATTAGGGGGAATGACAATGAAGTGGTATCAAATTTCAAAAGAACAATTGATGAAGCAGCTACAGTCCGATCGTCAGGGACTTTCAAATAAAGAACGTCAGGCACGGTTAGAAGCAGATGATGCAAATCGCATTGCAGAAAAAGTTCAAATCAAAACTTGGCAAAAAATCGCAAAACATTTTACGGATTTGTTGATGATCGTGTTGATGGTTGCTGCAGCTTTAAAGGCTGTTACAGGTGATTATGTAGAAAGTGGTATCATTCTTCTAGTTGTTATCATCAACGGCATTGTGGGTTACTGGCAGGAACGAAAAGCGGAAGAATCTTTGGACGGCTTAAAACAAATGATGGGCCAAGAAGCCGTAGTCATTGTGGAAGGACTGCAGCAAACTGTTGCCGCAGAGTCGATCGTTCAAGGAGATTTAGTCTCATTGAAGGCGGGCGATGTCGTACCAGCGGATATGCGATTGATCGAAAATCATGGATTGGTCGTAGAAGAGTCGATCTTAACTGGAGAATCTGAGCCAGTCAAGAAAACAGAACACGTCATCACAGAAAACAGTATTATTGGAGATCAAAAGAACATGGTCTTCTCTGGTACACGTGTTCAAAGTGGGTCAGCTATCGGTGTGGTAGTAGCAACTGGCGACGAGACAGAAATCGGTAAGATCAATCAAGCTTTGCAGTCAGTGAAATCACAAGAGACACCGTTGGTAAAGAAAATGCATCAGTTGAACAAGCAGATTTTTCGCGGTATTGTCGCGCTGATTCTCTTCTTAATTTTCTTTACCGCATTCCGGTATGGTCTAGAACTAAACGTGTTGTTTTCCTCAGTGATCGCGTTAATCGTAGCAATGGTTCCGGAAGGATTACCAGCTGTTTTAACCATGATTTTGTCAATGGGTGTCAAAGAAATGGCAGATCAGCAAGCAATCATCAAGACGATGCCGTCGGTGGAAACGCTTGGTGCAATGACAGTCATTTGTTCGGACAAAACAGGAACGTTGACAAAAAATGAAATGACCGTTGTAGATACTGTCACTGTAACCGAAAAAGAGCAAGCGCTCATGTACGATATCATGGCAAATTGTCAAGATCTGAAACAAGATAGTTCTCAGCGGGCAGCAGATTTGCAAGGTAATCCTACTGAGCGGGCGCTGCTGCAGTTTGTGGAGACTCAGGAATTACCCTTGCAACAAGTTGCAGCAAAAATTCCTTTTAGCTCTACTTACAAGTACATGGCAACTTTGCATCCTTTGCAAGAGGATCAATCAATCTTATATGTAAAAGGCGCTCCAGAAGTTTTGCTAAATAAAAGTCAGCTATCAGAAGATCAAGTATCCTATTGGCAGCAAGCGGCTTCTGAGCTAGCACAGAAAGGACAGCGGGTCTTAGGGTTCGCATACAAGACAGTTCCAGCATCCAGTCAAGTTGCTCATGAAGAAGTCACTGATTTAGTCTTCATAGGTCTTGCAGGAATCATTGATCCGCCAAAAGACAGTGCAATCAAAGCAGTGAGAGAGTCCTTACAAGCGGGGATCAGAGTCAAAATGATCACAGGAGACCACAAAGAAACGGCGCAAGCCATCGGCGAGCAAGTCGGGTTGAAACATACGAAGAAAGTTCTTGAAGGATTAGATATCGACCAAATGACCGATGAGGAGTTGGCACAGCAAGTCAATCACGTGGATGTTTTTGCTCGGACGACGCCAGAGCACAAGCTACGAATTGTGACCGCTCTACAAAATAATGGTGAGATCGTAGGTATGACCGGAGACGGTGTCAATGATGCTCCCGCCTTGAAAAAAGCAGATATCGGGATCGCTATGGGGATCAAAGGAAGTGAAGTAAGCAAGCAAGCAGCCGATATGGTTTTGGCAGATGATAACTTCCATACAATCGCGAATGCAGTCAAAGAAGGGCGACGGATCTTTGACAATCTGAAAAAAACCATCAACTTCTTTTTGCCAACAGCATTAGCGCAAGGATTGATTGTCATTTTTGCTCTCTTGTTAAATCGCCCATTACCTTTGACTCCAGTTCAGATCCTCTGGGTCAATATGGTAACAACAATTACATTGTCTTATGCACTAGGATTCGAAAAAGCGAGTAAAGATGTGATGGATCGGCCGCCACGTCCAGTCAATGAAGGAATTCTTTCCATGTACAGCATGTTCCGAATCGTCTATGTTTCTCTACTGATCATGATTCCTGCTTACTTTTTGTCCATGCAATTTGAAGGGCAAGCAGTCCAGCAAACGATTCTCCTGCAGAACATCGTATTAGGACAAGCAGTATACATGTTGAATTGTCGGGAGCTTTTAGAGCCAGCATTGAACAAGAGTATGTTCCAAAATCGGGCACTGTTCATTTCTCTAGGAATCTTGGTGATCTTGCAAGGAATGGTTCTGGTGTTGCCAGTTGCGCAGCAACTGATTGGGACAACTACATTGACGCTTGTACAGCATCTTAGTATCGCGGTAAATGGCTTCTTACTCTTTGCGGTGGTTGAAGTTGAAAAGCATCTAATGAAGCGGCGCGCCAATCGGCAAAATACAAAAACAACCAATGAATTAAGCTAAGTCATTGGTTGATCAGATAATAGGTTTGGATGAGCTCAGTCAATTGATTGAGCTCATTTTTAGTTGGCAGCATTGAAAGATAGAAGACTGGTAATTTGGGATCATCCAAAGGGACGTTCGAAATAATGAAGTCGTCATTTCGAGTAGTCATCCCTGCGAATTCAGCTGGTTCGACTGGGACTAATTCGATCCTAGAACCCAAATAATCACTTATTTCCTGTTGCAAGAAAACTTTCCATGCTGGTTCTCCTTGAAAGAAGAAGAAAGCTCGGGTCGTTACTGGTCGTGCCTGAAGCACAGCTTGTTGTACGAGGAGTGAAGCCATATTCAAGATATACTTAGGTTCATCGGTTACAATGGCAAATTTTGGATCTAAGATAAATTTCCGTAATCGTTCAAAAATTGCTTGATAGTTGTGTTGACGAATGTGCATCATTTCTTGATACTCTAATTGAAATTGTTCAGACAGTTTTGCGGATTCATTGAATTTTAAGACCAAAAGCAGCAAATTGTCCGCTAACTGGGTTTCAGAAAGTAGGGGAATCGCCAATTCTTGCCCAAGTTCTTGAACAAATCGCTGGACGGATTGTTTGATTTCCTGATAGGCATCTAGTGTGACAGCAATTTTGCTTGTCCACTGATTGTTGTAATTCCAACTTTCCAGAAAACAATAGAAACTAAAGAAACACTCCTCCTGATTCAAATAGACGCCTTCTTTTTGATAAACTTGCTGGAGCGACTGATGATATTGTAAAAAAAGCGGATCTAAAGGATCAAAAGCGAGTGCATTGACCCGACAATTGGCTTTGATTCGGATTGTATTGATGAAGAACCAGCAAGTGCCAAAAATTTCTTCAGAAAGAACGTCCAACTCTTGACGTTTCAGTGACTGTAAAAAGATAAGATAATGTGATTCATGAATAGCATAATCTTCAAAGAAATAATTATTGTGGGTAAAAGGCAGCAGCAGACGATGGAAGAAAACTCGAATGCTGATCTCACTACCTGACAGTTTGACTTGCTTGGCGTTCAACTGAATTCGAATATTGTATGGTTTAATGCCACGGTTGATTTTTGTAACATGACGTTTCAATGTTTCAAAAGAGATACCACTGTCATGCAAGAAAGATTGTGTTGAGATTCCTTTTGCAAAGAATAACTGTTTGATCAACATAGCGCCAATTGAAAGCGGCAAGAAGCTTTCCCATAATTGATTGGTTAGTTGGGAATCTTTTTTAAGTAAAGAAAAGCCATTACTTGTCGCTTCGATTTCCCATCCGTCAGGCAAATGCTCTCGAATATACTGAATATCTGTAAAGACAGTCCGCTCTGTAGTTTGAATCGAAGCAGCCAATGCCTTTGCCGTAATCGTTTTGTGATTGGATAACTCTTCGAGAAGCAGGATCTGCCGTAATAAATCTTTTTCTGTAATGATACTTTTCATCATTGTATCCATAGAAAGCTTCCTCTCCGATTCAGAATAAGCTGATTGGTAAAAAGTTTTCTTTTATTTTACCTCGCATTGATTCAGAATGCTATTTCTTTTTCGTATAAGAAAAGGAGGGGAGCAGGATTTTTGCTTGGATCCTTCAAGCACAGTAGTATTCCATAAGGTCTTGTGGCATCTTGAATTCTACTGTAGCTCATTTATTAACTATTCTTATTCCGAAAACGACAAGTTTTGGGGTTCCGTTGGGTAATACTGTTCACTATTAAATTCGGTTGTTTGAATATCATTGGGAACGATTTCTAAACAAAAATCATCAGCCCACAAAGTGCCTTTTCCCTGCAACAAAAACCCAAAATTTAAAACTTCAGCTTCCTGTGAGACATCTAAGACAGAAGAATAATAATTCCAATCATTTGTGCCTGTTACTGGACGATTCTGCATATTATCGAACGCTAATTGTTCAAAATTTTTGCCATCAATTCTCAACCAAATTCCTCCCCAACCTTCAATTGATTCTGATTTTAGGTATGCGCTTAATCGCACACGTTGATTAATGTAATTTTTTGCACTCACTTGTTGCATAACAGTTGCAAAATTCTCTGTGTATAAGCTCTCTGTTTGGCTCATTTTTACTGACTGATTTCCACTATGAAAATTCATTTGATCAATTGTCACTTCATATTTGTCAAAATTATTTCCAGAAAGCAACCAGCCATTTATTTTTGTCTCACACATTTTTTGATTCCCCCTAAAAAAGTTTTTAAATTGGATTCTATATTGTCGAGGAGGGAGTTGATAATAGGACTTAAAAACTCTGGAAAACGCCTCTTGTGAGGAAAAACCGCTGATCAGAGCAATTTCGATAATCTTCAATTCGCTCTTCAAAAGTAGTAGGGAAGCATGGGCCATACGTCTTTTTTGAAGATATTTATATACTCCCATGCCCAGTTGTTTTTTAAATACACGCTGAAAATGAAATTCTGACATGCCGGCTTTTTTTGCAATTTCTTTTGAGGAGAGATCGCCAGTCAAATTATTTTCAATGTAGAGTAATGCCAGTTGAATGTCTTTTGTATAATCCATAATCACCTCACTGCCTCCTTGTATGTAGAATACATCTTTTATTGGAAGGTTTTTTGATAATTAATGCTTTTTTACGATAGGTATGAAATCTAGTGTAACAACGATAAGTTTTATTGAAAAGTACGAATAGAGTACTTGTTAACGTTCATTTTCCTAGAGATGATTATAACCAATAAAAGAACTGAGTTCGAGACACAATCATTTCTTTTGAAAAAAAAGTGAATAGGAGTAAAATATAAGTGAAAAAAAGAACATTAGGAGGAAAAAATATGTGTACATCAATTACTTATTCAACGCGAGATCACTATTTTGGTAGAAACTTTGATTATGAGCTGTCTTATGAAGAAGTAGTCACGATTACTCCTAGGAACTATAAGCTGTCTTTTCGAAAAGTTGGTGAGTTATCACAGCATTATGCGATGATCGGGATTGCTGCTGGTATAGCGGATTATCCGCTGTATTATGATGCTACCAATGAAAAAGGTTTAAGCATGGCTGGGTTAAATTTTGCTGGTTTTGCAGATTACAAAGAACCGGTTGAGAATAAAGACAATGTCACACCATTTGAATTCATTCCCTGGATATTAGGGCAATGCAGCACAGTAGCTGAAGCAAAAGAATTGTTGAATAAAATCAATTTGGTTAATATCAATTTTAGCGAAAATCTTCCGCTGTCGCCTTTACACTGGTTATTAGCGGATAAAGAGTCTTCAATCGTTGTAGAAAGTATGAAAGACGGACTTCATATCTATGATAATCCTGTTGGTGTCCTAACGAACAATCCTTCTTTTGACTATCATTTGTTTAATTTAAATAACTATCGTTCTTTATCTAGTAAAACGCCAACCAATACCTTCTCAGATGCAATCGAATTGAATGAGTATAGTCGAGGAATGGGCGGAATTGGGTTGCCTGGGGATTTGTCCTCGATGTCTCGATTTGTGAAGGCTGCATTCACAAAACTGAATTCTGTATCTGGTGATTCAGAATCAGAAAGTATCAGCCAATTTTTCCATATTTTAGGGTCTGTCGAACAGCAAAAAGGATTATGTGATGTGGGAGACGGGAAATATGAATATACCATTTATTCTTCTTGCTGCAATGTCGACAAAGGGATTTATTACTATCGGACCTATGAAAATAGTCAAATCGTCGCCGTAGATATGCATAAAGAAGACCTAGACAGTGAAAAACTGATTAGTTATCCGTTAGTTGAACAACAGCAAATACACGTTGCTAATTAATCGGTAAATAACTTTCAGAGAACAACGGTAGCGTACGTATCGCTTGGATGACGTGATCGAAAGAGAAGTTGGTTTTTATTGCTAAGAAATACGACAGAAGATGATTGATGACTAGCAGCAATGACCAACGTCTTTAGATAATTGATTTATGAATCCGTGTGTTACAGTTTTTTCGTGATAACTCGGACATTCGTGAGATGAAAAAATAAAAGAACTTGCTAGTTTGATAAGATGCACTTTTTGGTTGAACAAAGAGTGCATCTTTGATTTATATTGGGCACAAAGCAAAACAAAAACCGCTAAGGCCAAGGGTCCTTAGCGGTAAAACAACGTTTTTTGAATACGGGTTCACCTAAGTAATTTCAATTAAGGAAGTTCATGAGTTTTATCCTTCTGGATAATTGATTCGTATATTCGTGCAATTCGTTGGGCTAGCAACCAAATCAAAGAAAATGGGGTTATTGGTTTCATTACTAATAATTCATTTATAGATGGAAATGCCATGGATGGAATGCGTAAATCTTTGATAGACGAATTTTCTGCTATTTATATTTTGAACCTAAAAGGAGCCATTAGAGGGAAAACTAAAGAACAATCAAAAATTGAAGGAGGAAATATTTTTGATATCATGACGGGAGTAACAATAGTTATTTTGGTTAAAGATACATCGAAAAAACAACAAGGAATTTTACATTATTTAGATATTGGTGATGGGTTAACAAAAAATGAGAAGTTATCAAAACTAGAAGTAAATCCGTACTTTTCACGTATTTTATCGATGATTTTATCCAGTTTAATCTGCTTTATCTGCTCCTCAGCATCAGCAAATAAATCAAGCTGAATACTTGATGTGTAAATTAACTTTGAATAGGTGATACCTACATGACGGACGACTTGACCAGTATAATATTTACGAAATAAAAAAAGGCAATGTTCAACTAGCTTCTTTGTGTTATCAGTAGGTGGGACCGTCATCTGTCGTGAGAACCCTTTTTGTGTTTCTCCAAAAGCAACACCAATGTAAATGGAAACACAAGAAGTTTGGCAGTGATGTCTACGAATACGTGCAGCAACCTGTTCAGCCATCTCTTTAACAACAATCTCGATTTCATCTTGGAGATAATAATTTCTGTTTAGTACTTGGCTATTACCATAACTCTTGTCTCTCGTCTGAGGAGCTGGCTCAGAGATTATTGTTCGATCAATTCCATTAGCGTGATGATATAACTGCTCACCAATAATTCCCATTCGACTTCGCAACAAATCAGGATTAGCCTTCGCAAGTTGCTCAATCGTTTCTATACCCATTCGCTCAAGTCGTTTTTGTGTGCGTGATCCAATGCCCCAAAATTCTGTGATAGGAGAGATGTTCCAAACCTTGCTTTCCACGTCTTGATAGGTCCATTCCGCAATAAGTGATTTATTATGCTTCGATTCGTTGTCTAATGCTAGTTTGGCCAAAAGAGGATTGTCTCCAATCCCAACCGTCACGTATAGCTTTGTCGTGTCATAGACATCACGTTGAATCATCTTAGCTAGTCGCCATCGTCTTTCGCTTCGAGACAAGCTTTTGTCTGGCACAAACAAGTTCAGCGATTTAGTTACGTCCATCATTGATTCATCAATAGAGTAGAGGAGTAGATCCTCATCGGCTACATATTTTCTAAATACATTGTTTACTTTCAGATTTTCTTTTATATATAAGTTCATGCGTGGAGGGACCTTGAATAGGAGCGGATGGTTCGGTAAATTATCAGCACGAGTAACGTTTGAGATTCCCAATTTCTTTTTTGCCAATGGAGAAGCAGCAAGAACCAGTCCGTTTCCTGTATTATCAGATTGGGACATGACAACCAACATGGTCTTCATTGGGTGAAATCCACGTTGAACACATTCAACTGAAGCATAAAATGATTTTACATCAATAAAAAGAATGTCACGTTTGGGCTCAAGTTCGTATCGAAAACTTCCCATAATAGCTCACTCCTTACGGAAAGTATACGAACTTACGTTCGTTTTGTAAAGCGAACAGAAAATAAAAAAAGCTCTCTACCAAATAAGGTAGGAGCAATTTTAATGATTTTATTCATATCAAACAACCTTAGTATAAGTTCTGCCACTCATCGATTATTTAGTTAAATCGAATGTAACATCAAAATCTTTATAATTATCCTCGTCATAATTTTCGGTGTCGTAGCTAGCAGACCATTTCAATCGAATATTAGAAACGTTGCTAACATCTTCTATTTTAGGTACTGAAAATGTCACAATTCCTTCTTTTGTTACACCGCTTAAGATTTCTCCACCAATACTATCACTTAAAAACATCTCAGCTTCGATTTGCTGACCTTCCACAACCATTGTTGCTTGGTCTGGATAAGTATCAAAATCCATGTCCGAATTGTTGGTAATTTCGAAATATACTTGAACAGCGTATTTATTTTCTAGACCTTGCATTTCAATCTCATCATCGGATAGTTCTACAATCACTACTTTATTGATGTTCGTGGTCAGGCCATTCCAATCTTCTGAAAAATTCGCTGAATATTCGGCACGGTCCACGGTGGCACTATTGCTTTCTACGGTGCTACTTTCAGTAGTATTTTCAGCAGAAGATTCAACAATTGATTCGGTTTGAGCAGTGGCAGAACCTTGAGTAACTGTTTTCTTATCTTCGGGACTTGAGCAAGCCGATAAGAATAATAAATTGATACCAATAAAAACACCCAATTAAACTTTTTTCATGTTCGTTATAAACTCCTCTTCTTTTTTCTTAATTGTATCAGAAAAAGAGGTAAAGAATCTATAACTTATTTGGCGCTTATATATATAATTCAACTTTCTAGTTAGCCTAATTTCAAAAAAACTAAATCAATTTGGCACACATTTGGCACAAGAACAAACAAAAACCGCCAAGAACAAGGGTTCTCGACGGTTAAATAACGTCACAGGAGGGATTCGAACCCCCGACCGTCCGCTTAGAAGGCGGATGCTCTATCCAGCTGAGCTACTATGACAAGTCAGCAACAAATAACATTATAGAAAAAGGAGCGCCTAATGTCAATCGCTTTTCGCTATTTTTGCCAACTTTCTTTAAAATGACTCGTTACTCGCTAGTTGTAGCCACGTCCACATGATCTGCTTCTTTCGTAATAAGGATAACGCCATCTCCTAAGGGAATTAAGCTAGAAGTCAGTTGGGGATGATCCATCACTGTATTGAGGAAAAGGTTTAGTTTACGGTGGATGGCCCGTTGTCCTCGTGGAATGTCTTCTATAGGATCTAAAATCGTTCCTGCCTGAAAGACGTCATCGACCATTAACACGCCGCCTTTACGTAAAAGTCGTAAGCATTCCGGTAAAAATTCGATGTATTTAGACTTTGCACTATCCATGAAAATAAAATCGTAAGGGCCATCAAGTGTCGGCAAAACGTCTGCTGCCTGTCCCTCTAAAAGAGTGACTTTATCCTCAAGGCCCAATTGTTTGTAAGTTTCTCTGGCTTTTTTGATCATGACATCATAGCGATCGATGGTAGTTACGTGACCATCACCTACATACTGTGCCATCAAACTTGAAGAAAAGCCGATTGCTGTACCGATTTCTAATATTTGCTTGGGCTTCATTTGTCCTAATAAAAATTGCAGGAACACCACTGTCTCATGCGGAATAATAGGAACTTCTTTTTCATGAGCTGCCTGTTCGATTTGACCTAATTTCCCAGTTAATTGCTTTTGTTTTTCCCGCATAAACGCCACTAGTTCTTTTTTTACTACTGGACGATGCATCATTTCGTTACGCATCCTGATCCTCCTAAATAATTTCTGTTACTTATTATACGGATAACTCTCTTTGAGTTCAATCCTTTCTACTTGGGAAAAGAACAGATCTTTTGCTCAGTAAGACAAAAAAACCAGTCGAATGACTGGTAGGGGAGAAAGGTTGAAAAATAATTTTTGGTATACAATGATACTAACAGAGCAATGTTTAAATTGTGTTAAGAGTCTGTGAAGATATAACCAGTATTCGCTGAAAAAAATCTGTTTTAAAGGAACGTATTTCAAAATAATTTCTTACTTCTAAGAGATATGAAGAGAGAAAAGGACACTTTTATTTCTTTTTCTCTAATATTATCTATCTAAATATTCAGAAAATTCAATTAAAAGCATTGACAGATGCAGTGTCTTTCGGTATCTTCTTATATAAGGTAACGAGAAGCAGAAAGTGACAGGTGAATAAAATGAATAGAAATAGGCCGATGAACACTAGCAACTTATTATTACCGTGAGGACTCTTTTTTGTATTTCATGATCTGATGACGTGAAACAGAAGAGTCCTATTTGCATTGCATAAAGGGAAGACCTTTATGGAGTGCTTTTTTTATACCCTAAAAGAACAAATGAGCCAGAGGAGGAATCAGTTTGAGACAGATCCAGTTTTTTGACACCACCCTTCGAGATGGAGAACAGACTCCAGGAGTGAATTTCAATACGAAAGAAAAGGTACAGCTTGCTTTACAGCTGGAAAAATGGGGAATTGATACAATTGAGGCAGGTTTTCCAATTGCTTCGGAAGGAGACTTTGCAGCGGTTCAAGCAATCGCAACTGCTGTAGCCACGATGACAGTGGCAGGTCTGGCACGCTGTCAAATTAAAGATATTGATCGCGCTTATGAGGCATTAAAGCAAGCAGTAAGTCCCCAGATCCATGTGTTTTTGGCAACCAGTGAAGTCCATCGCCGTTATAAATTAGCCATGACTAAAGAAGAAGTAATCCGAGCAATCAAAGAACATGTTACCTATGCTAGAACCTTATTTGACAAGGTTCAATTTTCTCCAGAAGATGCGACCCGCACAGAAAAAGATTTTCTGTTAGAAGCGGTTCAAACAGCGATCGATGCCGGGGCGACCATCATCAATATTCCAGATACCGTTGGCTATAGTAATCCCACTGCCTATGGCGAATTATTTGCCTATTTGATTGCCAATACCAAAAGCAAGGAACCGATTATGTTTTCCTCCCACTGTCACGATGATCTGGGAATGGCAACGGCGAATGCTCTGGCAGCTATTGAGAACGGAGCCACTCGTGTGGAAGGAACGATCAATGGCATTGGTGAACGGGCCGGAAACACGGCGTTGGAAGAGGTGGCATTAGCATTGCATGTGCGTCAAGATTTCTATGACTGCACAACGAATATCCAGTTAGGCGAAACCAAACGAACCAGTGACCTAGTCGCTCGACTATCAGGGATCGCTGTTCCTAAGAATAAAGCGATCGTTGGAGGAAACGCCTATGCACATGAATCGGGCATCCATCAAGACGGCGTCTTGAAGAATCCTGAGACATACGAGATCATTACGCCGCAATTAGTCGGTGTTCAAACAAATTCGCTACCGCTGGGAAAATTATCTGGTCGGCATGCGTTTATAGAAAAGATGAATCAATTAGGCTATCAGTTTGACTCTGAGGAAACAAATGCATTGTTCAAACGATTCAAAGAACTGGCAGACAAAAAGAAACAAGTAACGGAGCAGGATTTGCTGGCGTTAGCAGCGGATCAAGGTCGCACGCAAACAGAGGGCGTTGAATTAGAGGCTGTTCAGCTACAATATGTCTCCAATGGTCATCAAGGTGCCGTGGTATCGATCACAAAAGATCATCAATCTTATGTTGCCTCAGCAATTGGCGCTGGGAGCATTCAAGCAATCTATAATTCGATCGACCAGATTTTTGATCAGCAACCGCGACTGCTAAATTATGAAATCACGGCTCTTACGAGTGGAGAAGATGCGCAAGCAGAAGTTCATGTAGCTATCGAATGCGCAGAGACAAACCGACAAATCAGTGGGATCGGTGTTGATTTTGATGTGTTGCAAGCTTCTGCAAAAGCCTATGTACAAGCCAGCGCTGCTTTGAAGAATCGAGGCGAGAATAAATGAAGAAAATCGTCGTTCTTGCTGGTGATGGCATCGGACCGGAGATCATGACCAGTGCATTGCAAATTGTAAAGGCGTGTTTGCCAAGCAACCCGTATTTCTCTTTTGAGTCTTATGCATTTGGCGGACAAGCCATTGAGCAGTATGGCACACCACTGCCAAAAAAAACATTGCAAGCTTGTCAGCAAGCGGATGCCATTTTGCTCGGAGCCATTGGGGATCCCAAGTGGGAAAATGCAGCTTATACACCGGAAAAAGGTTTATTGGACTTGCGGCGCGCGCTTGATCTTTATGCCAACATTCGCCCCATCAAAGTAACGGATGCTTTTTTACCCTTTTCTCCTTTGAAAGAGCAGATCGTTAAAGGAACCGATCTGGTACTGGTAAGAGAATTGACGAGCGGCATTTATTTTGGAGAAAAAAAGCTATCGACAACAGAGGCTTCGGATCTGAATTATTACCATAGGGAAGAGATTCGCCGTATCTTACGAAAGGCGTTTCAGATCGCACGAACTAGACAACGGCGAGTAGTGTCCGTGGACAAGGCCAATGTTTTGGCAACAAGCAAATTATGGCGAAAGGTGGCGAATGAAGTAGCGCAAGAATTTCCCGATTGTCAGTTAACACATCAATATGTTGATTCTGCCGCTATGAAGATCTTGCAACAGCCAACTGTATTCGATGTGATTGTGACTGAAAATCTTTTTGGCGATATTCTCAGCGATGAGGCGTCAGTCCTACCAGGATCATTAGGTGTTTTGGCTAGTGCAAGTCATAGTCTTTCTGGGGTTTCACTGTATGAACCGATTCACGGTTCAGCACCGGATATTGCCGGCAAAGATATTGCTAATCCCATTTCAATGATTCTGTCTGTGGGGATGATGCTAACTTCTTTTGGGATGAAATCAATTGCTGATCAGATGGAGCAGGCGTGCTATCAAGTGATGGAAGATGGGGTCGTGACTTGTGATCTTGGAGGGAATACTACTACAACAGAATTTACGAATGCGGTAATCAAAAAATTAGGGGGCTACTGAATGGGGAAAACATTATTTGACAAACTCTGGGAACGTCATGTAGTGCTGGAAGAAGGTGAGGCACAGCTGTTATATATCGATCTGCATCTGATCCATGAAGTGACTTCTCCTCAAGCTTTTGAAGGACTGAGGCAAGCTGGCCGGCGTGTTCGTTGCCCTGAAAAGACCTTTGCAACGATGGACCACAATGTCCCGACTAAAGATATTTTTACGATCACGGATTTGGTTGCAAAGAAACAGATAGATACACTGCGCAACAACTGCCAAGCATTTGGGATACAGTTATGTGACAATGGCTCAGCCCGACAAGGAATCGTACACATGGTTGGCCCGGAAACCGGTCTGACACAACCGGGGAAGACGATCGTTTGTGGAGACTCACATACAGCCACACATGGCGCGTTTGGAGCTATCGCTTTTGGTATTGGCACAAGTGAGGTGGAGCATGTTTTTGCAACTCAAACGATTTGGCAAACGAAACCAAAACGTATGGGGATTGAGATCAAGGGAACTTTGCAACCAGGCGTCTACGCTAAAGATATCATTCTTGCCCTGATCGCCACTCACGGTACGGATTTTGGAGTAGGTCATGCCATTGAATTTTATGGAGAAACAATCCGGAATCTGTCAATGGAGGAGCGCATGACGATTTGTAATATGTCGATTGAAGGTGGGGCGAAGATAGGGCTGATTGCCCCTGATGAAACAACCTTTGCTTATGTCGCGGGTCGGGAATATGCACCCAAAGAGCTCGCTGACGCAATTGCAGACTGGCAAACGCTAAAAACCGACGAAGATGCTGTTTTTGATACCCAACTGACTCTTGATGCCTCTCAGCTGGAACCTTATATTACGTGGGGAACCAATCCTGAGATGGGAGTGCCTATCAGTGGAGTCTTTCCTGAAATTCGTGACCATAATGATGAACAAGCTTATCAATATATGGCATTGCACCCTGGACAGCGAGCCGAAGATATTCCAATTGAATATATTTTTATCGGTTCCTGCACAAATGGTCGACTCTCTGACTTGCAAGAAGCCGCAACTATTTTGGAAGGAAAAAAAATCAAAGATGGGGTCACAGGCATCGTGGTTCCAGGATCACGTCCAGTTAGAAAAGCGGCAGAAAAACTGGGGTTAGATCAGATCTTTAAAGATGCAGGTTTCGAATGGCGAGAGCCTGGTTGTTCCATGTGCCTAGGCATGAATCCAGATAAAGTACCAGCGGGCGTCCATTGTGCTTCTACATCAAATCGGAACTTCGTTGGACGTCAAGGTAAGAATGCCCGTACCCATTTATGCAGTCCAGCAATGGCTGCGGCTGCCGCTGTTTATGGACGCTTTGTAGATGTTCGAGAAATCGTCGGGAGGAAAAATTAATGGAAGCCTTCACTTACTATCAAGGGAAAACGATCCCATTAATGAATGATAATATTGATACGGATCAAATTTTACCGAAAAATTATTTAAAACGGGTTGAAAAGACAGGATTTGGTCAATACCTTTTTGATGACTGGCGCTATTTATCAAATCGCCGTTCAAATCCTGAATTTATTTTGAACTTTCCAGAATACAAAGAAGCATCTATCCTCATTTCTGGAGATAATTTTGGTTCTGGTTCTTCGCGTGAACATGCGGCTTGGGCGCTGATGGACTACGGCTTTCGTGCAGTGATTGCCGGCAGTTTTAGCGATATTTTTTATATGAATGCAACGAAAAACGGCTTGCTGCCTATCGTTTTATCGCTTTCTGCTCGTCAAGTATTGGCAGCATTGGCTCCTGATGAGAGGATCGCTATTGATCTTCCCAAACAGCACGTAACTGTCAAACAAACGGTCTATCCTTTTGAGATCGATGCAACATGGAAGCATAAACTGGTCAATGGATTAGATGAGATTGGCATCACGTTGCAAGAAGAAGAAAAAATCACTGCTTATGAAAAAACAATCCCTCATTATCGCCGCAACTAAAAGACAGAATTGCGAGATGCTAGTGCAAGCCATGCTCTCTGATGCGATTCAAGCCAGACCAATCTTGATGGATCCGTTCAGCCAATGTTCGATTATAAAAAATGGCAGCGGGATGATACATTGGAACAATCAGGTATTGTTTGTCAGACCACGTATAACCATTTTTTTCAGCATTCAACTGTTGGATCGCACTTCTGATTGGCTGCCCATGAACATTTGTAATGGAATAGCGATTGCCTAATAATCTTTGTAACCCGATGTTTCCAACCGTAGCAATCAAAGGCGGATCCACCTTTTGGATTTCGTAATCCAATAAAGGCGCATGCAACAAGACTTCTTTTTTTGTTGGCGTTCGATTGGGGTGCACTACTTCATGTGCGCCACTTCGTTTGTTGATTCGTTCTTTGATCGAATAGGGACGGCTCCGTACTGCACTCGTGATATATACCTCTTCACGTGTCAGTCCGACTAACGCCAAAGAGGCCATCAGTTCTTTGCCTGCTTGGCCACTGAAAGGAATAAAATTCTCGATTTCGGTCCGTCCAGGTGCTTCACCAACGATCATTAATTTGGGATGAAGCGGTCCTTGACCAGGAACAAAACCTTCAAGCTGATAGGCTTTTGATTGTTCAATGATTGGCTCAGCTAGTTTTTTTGGGTAGTTCATTTTAACACCTCATTTGTTTCTTTCTTCTATAGTAAAACAACTTACTTAAAAAAAATAGTAAAGCGGCATGACAAAAATAAATCATTATTTTTCATTGACTTTACGGAAACATTTTGATAAAGTTAATCTGTTGTAATTGTGGACTCCACAGCTACAACCGCACAGAACAAGTTATTAAGTACGAAAGTCACTTGGGATGGCGAGTCTAAGTATAATAGAAGGAGGTGCTTTAGAGCATGTACGCAATTATCAAAACTGGTGGTAAACAAGTAAAAGTTGAAGTGGGTCAAGCAATCTATGTTGAAAAATTAGATGTAGAAGCTGGACAAAAAGTTACTTTTGATGAAGTGATCTTAGTAGGTGGCGAATCAACAAAAGTAGGTGCCCCAATCATTGCTGGTGCAACTGTTGAAGGAACTGTAGAAAAACACGGCAAACAAAAGAAAGTCGTAACTTTCAAATACAAACCTAAAAAACATTCACACCGCAAACAAGGTCACCGTCAACCTTACACAAAAGTTGTTATTGACGCAATCAATGCATAATTCTTACGAAAAGTAGGGTAACGAATATGATCAAAGGGACATTCAAGCGTAATGACTCTGGTCGGATTGTTTCTTTTGAACTTACCGGTCACGCGCAAGCAGGAGAATATGGCAAAGACATCGTCTGCGCAGCTGCTTCAGCATTAGCGATCAGTGCGGTAAATGGGATCGATGCTTTGGCTGGTGTAACACCAATCGTTGAAGCGAACAATGAAGAAGGTGGCTACCTTCTTGTTAAACTTGTTCCTCGTTTGACCCAAGAGCAGTCGAATATCTCTCAGATTCTTTTAGAGAATCTATTGATTGGTCTGCAATCTGTTCAAGAAGAATACAGCGATTATATCCAAATTAAAACAATCAAAGAAAACTAGGAGGTGCATCTCATGTTGATGAAAATGAATTTGCAATTCTTCGCTCACAAAAAAGGTGGCGGTTCTACTTCTAACGGACGCGACTCTCAATCAAAACGTTTAGGTGCTAAACGTGCTGATGGTCAAACTGTTTCAGGTGGATCAATCCTTTATCGCCAACGCGGTACTAAAATTTACCCAGGAGTAAACGTAGGTATCGGTGGAGATGATACATTATTTGCAAAAGTTGACGGTGTTGTTCGTTTCGAACGTAAAGGCCGCGACAAAAAGCAAGTTTCTGTATACCCAGTAGCGCAAGAAGCTTAATAATACAGTTAGATGATTTACTATATCCTTAGTAAGTCATCTTTTTTTATTCGGTTTGTTTGAAAGCGATTTAATTAGAGGAGGTCTGAAATGATCCGGCTAAAACCAATCACAAAAGAGAATTATCGTGGCTGTATTGAACTAAAAACAACCAAAGAACAAGAAAAATTTGTTGCGCCTAATTGGTATTCTTTGCTGGAAGCTGTATATGAAGAAGCTCGGCAGGCTTTTGCGATTTATCATCAAGAAGAAATGATCGGTTTCTTATTGTTTAGTTATTACGAAGCGGATGAAGATTATGCAAAAGAATCATGGTGGATCGAGCGTTTTATGATTGATCATCGCTTTCAGCAAAAAGGATATGGATCACAGGCAATGGAAGCAGCGATTGAATGGTTCCGGCAGGCGATCCAAGCAAAAGAACTACGAATTTCTTCCGTTAAAGAAAATACGATCGCTAAACAAATGTACGAAGGTTTTGGATTTGTTGCAACTGGAGAGTTTGTAAATGATGAGACCGTGTTGTTGAAAGAATGGAGATAATCTGGTTGAAAATAAACTCATGGTGGTGTTGGATGTGAGGAGCCGACAGCCATGAGTTTTTTTGCACTTGAAAGACTGCTGTTGTAAGTCCGGGGAAGAATAGGCGATCGTCTTTTCGATCTGTCTCTTCAAACTTTTGTTTTGGTAATCTTGGTCAAACTAGTTACCGGTAGATGTGAAGAGAGAATTATAGCCTCAAAAGTAGAGAATTTCCTGATTGATGACATGTCCAATAGATCACAACTATCTTCGAGAGGATTAACAGAAACTTTACGTGTTGTAAATACAAACAATAAATTGCTTTGGTACTCTTTTTAAAGTAGAGCAAAGCAATTGACAGACTGTGAAATACTCTTTGATTGAGAAAAGGTACACAAGTTAATGTTCGTGATTAGATTGGTTTTACTAAAAAATATCCATTTATAGTGAAAAAATAGTTGTAATTAAATGTACGTTTTTCTATAATCAAAAAGGTAAAGTTCGTTAATTGGTTGTTCTGATTTTTAACACAAAGGAGAAGAAGAATGAAGCTTTGGAAAAAGGTAGGAATCGTTGGATTAGGGTTAGCAACTGGATTGGCATTAGCAGCTTGCGGAGCGGGAGAATCTAGTTCGAGTGCAGAGGAACAATATGTTCCAGAAAAGTTGACAGTTCAATTTGTGCCCTCGCAAGCAGCAGAAACGTTAGAGGCTAAAGCGAAACCGCTTGAAAAGCTGCTAAGTGATAAATTAGGAATTCCAGTTACCGTAAGTGTTTCAACAGATTACAATACGATCGTCGAAGCAATGGCTTCTAAGCAAGTGGATGTGGGCTTTTTGCCTCCAAATGCTTATGTTTTGGCTCATGAACAAAGCAATGTAAAAGTATTACTGCAGGCACAGCGATATGGAATCAAGCAGCCTGGTGGTGAAGCGACAGATGAATTGGTGGATAGCTATCGATCAATGGTTGTGGTCAAGAGCGGCAGCGATATCAAGGAATTAGCTGATTTGAAAGGGAAAACGATCGCTACACAAGATGTAACCTCTTCGGCTGGGTATGTTTGGCCAGTTGCGGAACTTCAAAAAGAAGGGATAGACATCAATAAAGATGTAACGACAGTTCAAGTCAAAGGTCATGACCAAGCAGTTTTGGCTGTCTTGAACGGAGATGTAGATGCGGCTTTCGTTTTTGAAGATGCGCGAAATACAGTGAAAAAAGATTATCCTAAAATCATGAATGACGTGGAACCTATGTATTTCACAGAACCAATCCCGAATGACACCATTAGTGTTCGCAGTGATATGAGTGAGGAATGGGACAAAAAAATCCAAGATGCCTTTATCGAAATTGGTAAAGATGAAGAAGGTCATCAAATCATTTCAGATATCTACTCTCATGAAGGCTATGTAGTCTCCCAAGACAGTAATTTTGATATCGTTCGTGAATATGCAGAACAAGTAGGACAATAAGCGGCAGAGAAAGGGTATCGTATCAACAGATACCCTTTTCAATTTTATAAAAGTAGTTTAATGAGAGAAAGTAGGAGAACCATGGCGTTAGCAAATAAAAAGATCATTTCGTTTAGAAATGTGACAAAAGAATATCCAAACGGTGTGCTGGGGTTAAAAGATTTGAATATTGACATCGATCAAGGGGAGTTTGTGATCGTTGTTGGGTTGTCTGGTGCGGGGAAATCAACCATGCTGCGTTCCATCAACCGCTTGCACGAAATCACCAGTGGCGAAATTTTGATCGATAATCGCTCCATTACAAAGGCAAAGGGCAAAGAATTACGTTTGATTCGCCGAGACATTGGCATGATTTTCCAAAGCTTCAATTTGGTAAAACGTTCGAGTGTCTTAAGGAATGTTCTCACTGGAAGAGTCGCTTATCACCCCACTCTTCAGATGCTTTTGGGATTGTTTCCACAAGCGGATAAGGAACTAGCTTATCAATCGCTACAAAGAGTGAATCTAGCCGAAAAAGTTTATTCAAGAGCCGATCAATTGTCTGGTGGGCAGCAACAACGGGTCTCGATTGCACGGGCATTGACTCAGGAACCAAAAATCATTTTAGCGGATGAGCCGGTAGCTTCTCTGGATCCTATGACAACGGAGAAGGTCATGAGTGATTTAAAGCGGATCAATCAAGAGTTAGGTATTACGATCGTTGTCAATTTGCATTCCGTGCAATTAGCGCGAGAGTATGGTACACGGATCATTGGGTTACGTGATGGTTGCCTTGTTTTTGATGGACCAGTTAGCGAAGCCACTGACCGAAAATTAAAAGAAATCTACGGCAGTGAGATTATCGAAGAGCAAGGAGGCACAGAAAAATGACCACTCAATTGTTGCCTAAACGAAGCGGACTATGGAAGAATATTCTTTGGTTGGTGCTTTTTTTGCTCGTCTTGATTTTGAGTGGATCGATTACGGGAGTCGATCTTCGCCGTTTTTTTGAAAATGCGGATCAAATGAACGTGATACTGATAAAAATGCTGCGACCAGATTGGTCGTATAGTACGATCATTGTGGAGCCTCTTCTTCAAACCATTCAAATGGCAATTGTCGGAACAACGTTTGGGGCGCTCATTGCTTTGCCTTTTTCTTTGCTGGCAGCCAGAAATATCCTAACAATTCCTTGGTTATCGGGGATTTTTCGCTTTCTTTTGAATATCGTACGAACGATTCCTGATTTGATGTTGGCGGCGCTGTTCGTAGCAGTTGTCGGTATTGGTCCGGTAGCTGGTGTGACTTCAATTTCCATCTTTTCTTTTGGGATGATTACGAAATTATTTTATGAGTCGATCGAAACAATTGAAGCGGGACCGATCGAGGCTGTCACCGCTTCAGGGGGATCAAAACTGGCGATTATCCGTTACGCGGTACTTCCGCAGGTAACGAGTCATTTTTTAAGTTATCTTTTGTATGCCTTTGAAATCAATGTTCGCGCCTCAACGATCTTAGGGTATATCGGCGCGGGAGGAATCGGTGTCTTTTTGCAACGATCATTGAGTCAATTTCGCTACGACCAAACGGCAATTATCGTTTTGGCGATTTTTATCGTTGTTCTTCTTATAGATACCATCAGTAATAGAGTAAGGGAGCGATTGCTATGATGTTGCCAACGGAACCCCAGAAAAAAAGAAAATGGCTTTTCGTGCTCGTTCTGGTTGCTATTTATATTTGGGCATTTGCAGGAATCCCCTTAGCTACTATCAAAGAAAACGTTGGTCAAATCTTAGGGGCAATTTTCTACGGATTGATCCATCCGGATTGGAGTTATGTCTATACCGGGGATGGCGAAGATTTGTTCAGTTTAATGATTGAAACGGTAGCCATCGCTTTTGTTGGTACATTTATTTCTTCTTTATTAAGTATTCCTTTTGCGTTTTGGGCAGCTCGAAGCAAAAATACACCTAGATTCTTGTCGGGCACAGGAAAAGTCGTCTTAACAGCGATTCGCACGTTTCCTGAGATTGTTCTAGCCATCATGTTTATTAAAACTGTTGGTCCAGGATCTTTTGCGGGCGTTTTAGCCGTCAGTGTCCATTCCATAGGTATGTTGGCCAAGTTATATAGTGAAGCGATCGAAAATATGGATCAGGGACCTTCTGAATCTGTTGTGAGTGCTGGCGGAAATCGCTGGGCGGTTTTAGGATTTGCGACTTTACCGCAGTTGATTCCAGAGTTTTTGTCGTTTACTTTATATCGTTTTGAATTAGCTGTTCGCTCTGCATCGATTCTGGGAATAGTGGGAGCAGGAGGGATTGGTACACCGATGATTTTTGCTATCAATGCACGATCTTGGAGTCGTGTGGGCATCATTTTGCTTGGTATTATTTTGACAGTTACCTGTATTGATTTTATTTCGGGGCGTTTACGCAAACGATTGGTCTAAGAATAAGAAATAGGGCAATTACACACAGCTCTATTCGATTCAATTGGAGATTCGGTCAGAGTTATTCGCGGTGGTTTGCACAAAAGACAAATCTGGTGGCTCTTTGTTATACTAAAATGTGAAACGAAGTAGCATTAAGGAGGCAGAGGAGATGAAAGCACTATTGATCGTCAATCCTAGTTCAGGAGGCGAAAAAGCTGCAGGATACGAGGAATTAGCAACAAAAAAATTGCAGGAACTATTTGATGAAGTGGCTGTTGCACACACAGAAAAAGCGGGTGATGCCGAGCGGTTCGCATCTGAAGCTGTCGGCTCCGTGGATAGCGTGTTTGCAATGGGAGGTGATGGTACAGTTAATGAGGCGATCAGCGGAATTGCTAGTCATGAGGAGCGTCCGCGTTTTGGCTTTTTCCCTCTAGGTACAGTCAATGATTTGGCTCGTGCATTGGCCATTCCTCTTGATCCTGAAGAAGCAATCGAATCATTTTCGTTGAATCATTCTCGCAAAATCGACATTGGGAAAATCAATGACGACTATTTCATGAATGTAGTGGCGATCGGCATCATTCCAGCAGCTATCAACAATGTTGAAGTTGAAGAAAAAACGAAACTTGGAAAAATGGCTTATTTCCTTTCCGGGTTGCGGGAAGTACGCAAAAATGAAAGTCATCAATTTGAAATTATCACTAGTGGTCAGGAAGCAACAGAAACCAAAATTGAAAGCAGCACACTGATCGTAGGATCGTCGAATACGATCGGTGGTTTTGAATCGCTGTTACCAGAAGCGAGTACGAATGATGGGAAATTGCATCTTATCTACATTAAAGACAGCAATCTTTGGGAAACCATCAAGAGTATTCCCGAACTGCTAAAAGGAGTAACGGAATCCAACGAATCCCTTGGATATCTAACGTTTGAGAAAGCGCAGATCAAACTACTGGATGATACAACGATCGAAACCAATGTCGATGGAGACCCTGGTCCAAGTCTGCCGGTTGAGATCCAAGTATTACCACAACATATTACTGTGTTTTGCGGGCAAGAAAAAAATCAAGCGTAAGCTAGTGGGTAAAGATGATCCTTGTTTTTAGACAAGGATTGTCTTTTTTTATTAGAAAGGTATACTGATAAAAATTTGAAGAAAGAAGGGAATATATGAACATTCGAAAGGCTGCTGTTGCAGATACCAAATCATTGTTAAAAATTTATGCGCCTTATGTAGATCATACGGCTATTACTTTTGAAACAGAGATACCAACTGAGGAAGAGTTTGCGCACCGGATCACTCAAACGCTTCAGCATTATCCATACTTGATTGCTGAAGAAAATGGTGTCATTCTTGGCTATGCTTATGCCACCGCTTACAAAACACGAGCTGCCTATGACTGGACGGCGGAAGTGACGGTTTACATCGATCGAGAAGTAAAAGCAAAAGGGATAGGAACGATGCTTTATCATCATTTGGAGTCAGAGTTGAAAAAACAAAATATCGTAAATTTGACCGCTTGTATCACGGCTGGGAATAAAAGCAGTGTGAGGTTCCATCAAAAATTTGGTTACAAAGAAGTTGCATATTTCCCACAAATTGGCTATAAGTTTGAGCAGTGGCACGATGTTTTATGGATGCAAAAAGAGTTGCAGCAGTTTGATGGTGACGTGCCAAAATTTATTCCCTACCCATTGACACAATAATCATAGCATTAGATTGTCTTTTTTTTGCTAAATGCTTTATTCTTAAGTTAATCAAAAGGTGCTATGAAAAAATGGTTAGTGCTGTATGCTGCAAGATTTTTCAAGGGGCGTGTTTAAGGGTGGCTAGGTTATTGGCTGGTTTGAGTAGGGAAAGTATTCAGAAAAGATTTGCAATTTTTATTCAAACCCATTAAAGTATTCAAGGATAAAACTTTCAAGGAGGCGGAGCTGTTGGGGAAACGGATTGAGCGTATTTATCAATTTTTATTGGAAAATACAGAAAATGGCTTGAATGAAAAGGGAACGACGACATCAGAGGTCGCTGATCAATTGATGATCCAACGAAGCAATGCCAGCAAAGATTTGAATCAACTTGTCAAAGAAGGCCGCGTTCAAAAGAGTGATACCCGGCCAGTGAGGTATTGGGTAGCTCAAGATGCACGGTCTGGGCCTGAGAAATATGTTCCAAGTTATAAAGAGAACCGCCCCCAAAGAGAGAAAGCTACGCCGCAGCGAGTGGATGTCAAATTGGGAAACCGTGATATTTTTTCAACGATCATTGGTGTGAACGGCAGCATGAAAAATGCTGTCGAACAAGCCAAAGCGGCAATTCTGTATCCTCCTAAGGGGCTAAATTGTTTGATCACTGGACCAACAGGTTCAGGGAAGACGTATTTTGCTCACGCCATGTTTCAGTTTGCGAAAAGCAATCAGGTGATCGAAGAGGAAAAAGAGTTGATCGTTTTCAACTGTGCCGATTATGCCAATAATCCAGAGTTGCTTATGAGCCATTTGTTCGGTTATGTTCGCGGTGCTTTTACCGGAGCGGATCAGGAGAAAACCGGAATCATTGATCAGGCGGATGAAAGTATGCTATTTCTAGATGAAATACATCGATTGCCGCCTGAAGGACAAGAAATGATTTTTTACTTTATGGATCATGGAACCTTTAGTCGATTAGGTGAGACTGGTAAAAATCATCAAGCCAATGTTCGCATCGTCGGAGCAACTACTGAGGATCCCAATTCGACATTGTTGGACACTTTTACTCGGAGAATTCCGATCAATATCCAACTGCCGTTTTTTGAAAAACGACCTGCCTCAGAAAAAGTGGATCTTGTTCGGGTACTTGTAGGACAAGAAGCAACACGAATCCAACGCACGATCACATTGACTGAAGATGTCGTTAAAGCGTTGATTGGCAGTGTCAGCTTCGGAAATATTGGTCAATTGAAGTCCAACGTTCAGTTGGTCTGTGCACGAGGGTTCTTGAATCATATGCAACAAGATGAAATCGAGATTGATTTGGACGAACTTCCCGAAGGAATCCGCTCAGGATTAATGGTCTTGGGGAATCGCCGAGATGAGTTAGCAGAGCTGTCCAAAATTCTTGAGCCGACTGTGCGTGTTCAACCAAACCAAAATCTTAATAATATTCAATCCGATTCTTATGAATTACCGTATAATCTTTACGATATTATCGGCGATAAAGCTGCTTTATTAAAAGCGGATGGGCTGGATCAAGAAGCCATCAATCATTTCATATCTACAGATATCAATGTTCATTTGAAATCATTTTACAAAGATCACGGCTTTTCTTTCAATTCAGAAAACAAATTGAGCGAGTTTGTGGATCAAAAAGTGATCACAGTGACAAATCGTATTTATGATCTGGTACGCACAAGGCTGAACTATGAATTTCAGCAAAATTTTGTGTATGCGATGAGCTTACACATTAGTTCTTTTTTGAAAAAAATTCATCTGGGAGAAGAACGGCATACCAATGACAATATTCGTCAAATGGTCGCCGACTATCCGAAAGAGTTTGAAGTTGCTAAAGAAATTCGTACATTTATTGGTGATAGTTTCAAAGTATCGATTCCTGAAAGTGAAACCTATTATTTGGCTGTTTTACTCGTATCTTTGCGGACTGCCCATTCCTCTGGAAAAATTGGTGTAGTTGTAGCAGCCCATGGGAACAGCACGGCAAGCAGTATGGTTCAAGTGGTTCAACAACTTTTAGAAGTGGATCAAGTGGCAGCAGTAGACATGCCTTTGGACATGCCGCCTACCGTTGCATTGAAAAAGATCGAAGAAAGTGTTCAAGCAGTTAATGATGGTAGCGGCGTGATTTTATTAGTAGATATGGGATCTTTAGCTACCTTCAACAATGAGATTCAGAGGGAAACAGGTGTGATTGTACGGACTGTCGATATGGTGACGACATCAATCGTTTTGGAAACAGTCCGAAAAGCCTCAGTTATCGGCACGGACATCGATAGTTTGTATGAATCGCTTAGAAAATTTCGCGGCTATGGTTCCGTTGAACAGCCGGAGGGTCACTTAAGCAATCATCATCGCAAAGCCATCTTAGCCATCTGTGCCTCGGGTAAAGGAACGGCTCAGAGGATCAAAGAACTAATTCAAAGTTCCCTCTCGAAACGTCAAAATCAGAATGTAGAGGTTGTGACACTTTCAGTGGCTGATTTAAAGACTGAGTTAGAACCCATACAAAGACAATATCAACTGATCGCCACGACAGGGATCATAGATCCAAAAATCGATGCGCCTTTTATTTCTCTGGAACGATTCATTGATCAAGATGTAGATCAATTGTTGGAAGAAATTTTGTTAGAGAATGATCTGAGTTTTGAACAAGACGTTGAACTTGGTGAAGAACAAGCAGAAGAAATTTGTTTTAAATATATGGAGCAAAACCTGACTTTTGTCAATCCGCGAAAAGTTATCGAGCCATTGTGGCAATTTGGCCATCAATTGATCAATGATTTAGAATTGACGGATGCAATACCAGGGTTTCAAATCAATTTTGTGCTCCACTCTGCTGGAATGATCGAACGGATCGTATTAAAGCAACCTTTAACTGTCGATGAACCCCTTGTTTCTGAACTGAAGCAAGAGCCGATGTACAAAAAACTTCACATCCATGTTCGCTCGTTCTCGCGCTTGTTAAATGTAGAAATACCAGAAAGCGAAGAATATTACTTAGCAGAGTTGATTAAAAATCATCAAGAAAAAACGGTTTTGGCTGATCAATAATACATTAAGAATAGAATACACTAAAAAAGATACACTTTTTTTCAGTGTATCTTTTTAGTGTATCATCAAGAGGCCGATTCTTAAGCCTTTCCAAAGATTAGTGTATTGTATAAAAGTTGGCACGCTTCTTGCTTCTATATAAGTGGATACAGGAGGTGAATGAAAAAAGTAAGGGATCCACAAATAGCCAGCGGATCGATGGATGTAGGAGGTTTTTACGATGGGAATGGATATACGTCTTGCTCGAATCGATGATCGTTTGATTCATGGTCAAGTAGCAACAGCCTGGTCGAAAATGACTGGTATTAACCGAATCATCGTTGTCAGTGACGAAGTCGCAAATGATCAGCTTCGCAAATTTCTTTTGAAAGAAGCCGCTCCGCCAGGAATCAAATCCAATGTCGTCACAGTGGCGAAAATGCTTGAGGTTGCACATAACGCATTATTTGATACCCAAAAAGTCATGTTATTATTTACCAATCCTCAAGATGTTGTCACACTAGTCAAAGGCGGATTACCGATTCATTCAATCAATATTGGAGGAATGAGCTTTTCGATAGGAAAGCGGATGATCACTAATTTTGTTTCTGTCAATGATCAAGACCTCGAATCACTGCTTTATTTGCAGAAACAGGGCATTGAAGTCGAGATTCGAAAAGTTCCTGCTGATCGTAAAATCTATTTGATGGATATTTTGGAAAAAGAGGGTAGTCACACTTGATTTTTCGTCGTTGCTTTTTTTCTTTCATTTAAGTGTCACATTTATCAATTTTGAAATAGGAGGTAAAAAGATGGTAGGAATTATCCTAGCAAGTCATGGAGAATTTGCAAACGGCATTTTGCAATCTGGTTCAATGATTTTCGGCGAACAAGAAAATGTTAAAGCTGTAACATTGATGCCAAGTGAAGGCCCAGATGATATCAAAGCAAAAATGCAAGAAGCAATCGCCACATTCGACGATCAAGAAGAAGTGTTATTCTTAGTTGATCTTTGGGGCGGTACACCTTTCAACCAAGCAAACAGCTTGTTTGAAGACCACAAAGACAAATGGGCAATCGTAGCTGGTATGAATTTACCAATGGTCATCGAGGCTTACGCTTCACGTTTTTCAATGAATACAGCACATGAGATTGCTGCACATATCATTGAAACAGCTAAAGAAGGGGTCAAGGTGAAACCAGAAGAACTTGAACCGGCAGAAGCTGCTGCTCCAGTTGTGGCTGACGATCAACCTAAAGGATCACTTCCTCCAGGTACTGTACTGGGCGATGGCAAGATCAAAATTGTATTGGCTCGTGTTGACTCTCGTTTGCTTCACGGACAAGTAGCTACAGCATGGACAAAATCAGTGAATCCATCACGGATCATCGTAGTATCAGATGCAGTTGCAAAAGACGACTTGCGTAAAAAATTGATCGAACAAGCAGCTCCTCCAGGAGTAAAAGCCAATGTTATTCCAGTAGAAAAAATGATCGAAGTGTCAAAAGACCCTCGTTTTGGTAATACGAAAGCATTGCTATTGTTTGAAAATCCAGAAGATGTATTGCGAGTAGTAGAAGGCGGCGTAGACATTCAAGAAGTCAACGTTGGTTCAATGGCTCACTCAGTCGGAAAAGTTGTTGTAAGTAAAGTATTGTCTATGGGTACTGAAGACGTTGAAACGTTCGAAGAACTAAAATCACGGGGCATCAAATTTGATGTGCGTAAAGTACCAAACGATTCACGCGACAACATGGATGAAATTTTGCGTAAAGCGAAAAACGAATTGTCGAACAAGTAAAAAGTATACAACTAAATAGGAGGTCTATCATGTCTATTATATCTATGGTATTAGTAGTAGTCGTTGCCTTTTTAGCTGGTATGGAAGGGATCTTGGATGAATTCCAATTCCATCAACCGCTAGTGGCATGTACATTGATCGGTCTAGTGACCGGTAACTTAGAAGCATGTATTATTTTAGGTGGATCATTACAAATGATCGCGTTAGGTTGGGCAAACATTGGTGCCGCTGTCGCACCGGATGCTGCATTGGCATCTGTTGCATCTGCAATTATTTTAGTTTTAGGTGGACAAGGACGTGGCGGTGTTGACACAGCCATTGCCGTTGCGATTCCTTTGGCTGTAGCTGGTTTGTTCTTAACAATGATCGTACGTACATTAGCTGTACCAATCGTTCACTTTATGGATGCAGCTGCTGAAGAAGGTAATATCCGCAAAATCGAAATGTGGCATGTGATTGCCGTATGTATGCAAGGGATCCGTATTGCGATTCCAGCAGCAGCATTGCTAGCAATTCCAGCTGCAACTGTTCAAAACTTCCTAGAATCTATGCCAGCTTGGTTAACAGATGGTATGGCTATCGGTGGTGGTATGGTTGTTGCCGTAGGTTACGCAATGGTTATCAACATGATGGCAACTCGTGAAGTATGGCCATTCTTCATCATTGGTTTTGTGATTGCAGCGATTTCTGAATTGACATTGATTGCGATCGGTGCATTGGCAGTAGCTATTGCATTGATTTACTTGAACATCACCAAAATGGGCGGATCATCAAATGGAGGCGGCGGCAGCAACACTGGCGACCCTCTAGGCGATATCTTGAATGACTATTAGAATCGAAGGAGGAGAAAAAAATGGCAGAAAAAATTCAATTAAGTAAAAAAGATCGTTTAGCCGTAGCATGGCGCTCTACCTTCATTCAAGGTTCATGGAACTATGAACGTATGCAAAATGGTGGTTGGGCATTCTCAATGATTCCAGCAATCAAAAAATTATACAAAACAAAAGAAGACCGTGCCGCTGCTTTGAAGCGTCATTTGGAATTCTTTAACACTCACCCATATATTGCTTCACCAATTCTAGGGGTAACTTTAGCATTGGAAGAAGAACGTGCCAATGGAGCCGCTGTCGATGATGTAGCGATCCAAGGGGTAAAAGTTGGTATGATGGGTCCTTTGGCTGGTGTCGGTGACCCTGTATTCTGGTTTACTGTTCGTCCGATGTTAGGAGCTCTAGGTGCTTCTCTAGCGTTAGGAGGAAACATCTTAGGCCCAATCATCTTCTTCTTGGCTTGGAATATCATTCGTTGGGCATTTATGTGGTATACACAAGAATTTGGCTACCGTGCCGGATCAAAAATCACAGATGACCTTTCAGGTGGTTTGCTGCAAGACGTAACAAAAGGTGCTTCAATCCTAGGGATGTTCGTATTAGGATCGCTTGTTCAACGTTGGGTATCAATTTCATTTGCACCAGTTGTATCTCGTGTCCCTCTTGATGAAGGAGCATATGTGGATTGGGCAAAATTGCCATCAGGTCCAGAAGGGTTACAACAAGCATTCCAACAAGTCGCTGAAGGCCGTGCATTAACAGATACGAAAGTAACAACCTTGCAAAACAACTTGGATCAATTGATTCCTGGGTTGGCTGCACTATTACTTACTCTGTTATGTATGTGGTTATTGAAGAAAAAAGTTTCTCCAATCATCATCATTATCGGTTTGTTCTTAGTCGGTATCGGTGGACACTTGATCGGATTGTTCTAATCTTTCAACTAAAAGTGCTTGGGGAAACCCAAGCACTTTTTATCTATTCGCCAAAAATCATCAGAACAAGTATAATAAGAAACAATAAGACGTAGAAATGGAGCAAACAAATTATGGTACAATCCCTGAACACCAAAGTTGATTTGACGATCGATGCGACCTCATTTTTGGGTATCAACGAATATGGCAAAATTATGATCGGCGACAAGGCTTTTGAATTTTACAACGACCGTGACCAGCGGAAGTTTATCCAGATTCCTTGGGAAGATGTAGATTACGTGATTGCCTCTGTCATGTTCAAAGGTCGTTGGATCCCAAGGTACGCTATTCGGACGAAAAAAAATGGCACCTATACTTTTTCTTCGAAAGAGCCCAAGAAAGTTTTGCGGGCGATTCGCGTCTATGTTGATCCGGATCATATGGTTCATTCTCTTGGCTTTTTCGATGTGCTAAAGCGGGCGTTCACTCGCAGAAAATAACATGCAGGCATATTCTTGTTCAAACCATAATTGATGTGGTACCCTTTTATTAGAAAGTTTAGGAGGGGTATTATGCATTTTTTATGGACATTGATCGTAGGTGCGGTCATCGGATCAATCGGAGGCGCAATCGCTGGTGAGAAACGCGGTTGTATCTTTGATATCGTAGCCGGGCTAGTTGGGGCATCGATTGGTCAAGCACTATTTGGAACATGGGGACCACAGATTGCTGGAATGGCAATTGTTCCTGCCATTATCGGAGCGGTCATTTTTGTCGCTGTTGTTTCGTTCTTCTTGGGACGTAGAAAATAACTTACAGCCATTCATTTTTTAATGAATGGCTTTTTTTTTGTGACTTTTTCTCTGTGAGTTCGTATAGTAGGTATGGAGGGGTGACTGAGTTGGGAGATGAACTGTTAGCAAAAATATATAAAGATTACTCGCAAGACTGTTATTTGTATGCGTTTTATTTTACAAAAAATAAAGAGCAGGCCCAAGATTTAGTCAGTGAGGCGTTTCTCGTCATAGCGGAATCTCTCGATGAGCTAAACGAAAAGCAAATCAACTATTTTTTACTAAAAATAATCAAAAATCGCTTCATTGACTGGACGCGTAAACAAACGGTGGCATATCGATGGCGAAAGTTTCCTTCACACGTTTTTCAAGCAGAAAGCCAACAGTTGTCTACCCCATTGGAAGAAATAATAGGACAAGAGAGAAAAAGAGCATTGTATCGCAGTATTGAGAAATTACCTAAAGATACGCGAGAAGTGATTTTACTATACTATTTTTTGGAGTGGCGAATTGAGGAAATTGCAACGTATAAAGAATGGAGCTACACGCAAGCGAAGAATCGTTTGTATCGAGGAAGACAATTACTTAAGGAGGAATTAACAAATGAATGAACCATTTCACTTTGAACAATTGCAAAGGAAAATCAAACAACAACGTTACAAACGAGGGATTTTCTTTCTTTTTGCAGCTGTTGTACTGACAATTGCAGTTTTACTTGTAATGCCAAAATTTGTTGACCTCTTTTTCTATGATCCTCGGCAAAGTAGTCTACAAGTAAATCAAGATAGTTACATCATGAATCGTCAAATCAATAACGAGTTAACGACGCAAAATCATTTTCTATCGAAGTATGAAATACGTTCATTAGGTTTTGGCAGTTATGAGGTGACAGAAGTTTATCAAAATCTCGATCAGAATCATTCTACGATTCAGACAGTAACGATCGATAAAAATCACTTGCTGAAGAATTATCTCTCTAATTCGCAAAAAAAAGATTTTCTTTTTGAATCACGTATGCGAGATTCATCGAGTCTTGAATTCTCTGAGAATCAGACAATGAAGCAGAACCTTTTGAACAATTTAAAAAAAATGCCCAAAAGCACTTCATTGATCACCACATTAATTTTTGAGAAAGACTTATCTTTGGAAGAATTGAGAGACTGGCAGATGTATCAAATACCCAAAGGAGAAATTCTCTGGACAGCTGTTCGAACAGGGGGGGCAACTGGAAATCAAGATTTTCAGCCGCTTGGGTTTTCCAATAGTTTTTCTCGTGTAGTCCCAGAAGAAAAGACACTTGAAGAGAGTTTTTTAAAAGACTTTCCTTTTCTGGATTTATCAGAAGCAACTAGCAAACAACAATCAGACTATTCAGAAACAGAACAATCCGCTGCGCATTTTGAATCGATGTTGAAATACTTACTAACCCAGAAAGACTTTTTAGCCTTGGAATCGAATGACGCGCGTGATATTCTATCTGTTGAACAAATTGAAACAGCGTTGACCTACATTCAAAAAAACGGTGTACAAACCTATGGAATTTCAGCACGCATGTCCGTAGATGCACTGATTACCCTTCTTGAAAGCGGTGAAAACATTTTAACGGCGCGTGTGATGGAGACGAATTTGTTTTCTTTGATAGACCAGATTAACGAGGATTAAAGAATGTCTAAAAGCAATCTGTCTTTTTTTGTATAAATTTTTTTCATTCTTTTCGCTTTTCTGGGAAGTTTGCTATAATAATACAGAACAAGAAAGTGGGGAGAAAGAATGTTAAGAGTTGAAAAATTAAGAGAAGCAATGAGAAAAGATGCCGTTGATGGTTTTTTGATCACGAGCCCATACAATTTGCGTTATTTGACTAATTTTACCGGCACGACTGGTTTAGCTGTCATTACATTGGAAAAAGCTTTTTTCGTTACTGATTTTCGTTATACAGAGCAAGCGGCTGCTCAAGCACAAGGATTTGAAATCGTAAAAAATAGCGGACCGATTTTTGAAGAAGTTGCGGCTATTTGCGAAAAAGAAGAGATCAATGTTTTGGCTTTCGAAGAAAGTTACGTCAGCTTTTCTGATTATTCGGTCTTGGAGGAGATTATTGAAGAATCTTCATTGGCTCCTGTTTCAGGTATGATCGAAGCATTGCGGGAAGTCAAAGATGAGTCAGAAATCGCGTTGATCCAACAAGCTTGCCATATTGCGGATCAAGGATTTGAACATATTTTGAAAATGATCCGTCCCGGAATGTCAGAAATAGAAGTAGCCAATCAACTTGACTTTTTCATGCGTTCTTTGGGCGCTACAAGCGTTTCTTTTGATACAATCGTTGCCAGTGGATTACGTTCAGCTATGCCCCATGGGGTAGCTAGTGAAAAAGTAATTGAACAAGGAGATTTGATCACTCTGGATTTTGGTTGCTACTATCAAGGATATGTTTCTGATATGACTCGGACGTTCGCCGTAGGTGATCCCGGAGACAAATTAAAAGAAATTTATCGAATCGTCCTTGAAGCTCAAGAAAAAGTTTTAGCTGCAGCCAAACCGGGCATGACAGGAATTGAATTAGATGCAATCGCACGTGATCATATTGCTTCATTCGGCTATGGAGAAGCTTTCGGACATTCAACGGGTCACGGAATCGGTCTAGAGATCCATGAAGGACCAAACGTCTCTTTCCGAGCAGACAAAGCATTTGTTACGGGCAACGTCATTACAGACGAACCGGGAATTTATCTTCCAGGTATCGGCGGCGTTCGAATCGAAGATGATTTGTTGATCACAGAAACTGGTAATCAAGTTTTGACGCATTCTCCTAAAGAATTGATCATCTTGTAAATCAACATCCTCGTTTATTTCAGAAAATTCATTGAGAATAGTGGGTTATTATAGATTCTCAGTGCAGAAAATGATAAACTTAGGGCGAGAAGAAACCTCTATACAAATGAAACTGTCTATCCAAGTCATGACTTATTGAGACGAAACATATCGTGAAGGGATAGATAACAATGTGTGGAAGTTTAGAATGGAGGCAAAACTTATGAATGAAGATAAAAATCTAGTCTTAGACGCAAGTCCTGAATTAGGCGAAATTGTGATCGCACCAGAAGTCATCGAGATCATTATTGGTATCGCAGCATCTAAAGTGGAAGGTGTCTATGGGATGCGGGGGACATTAGCCAATAGTGTGACTGAATTGCTTGGACGCTCCGCGCATGGCAAAGGGGTCTACTTGACAATCGATGAAACTGGGATCAAGGTTGATCTTTATTGCTATCTAAGCTATGGCGTTTCTGTGCCTAAAGTAGCAATGGAAATTCAAGATCGAGTGAAACAGCAAGTATTGTTCATGACAGATGTTCACTTAGCGGAAGTCAATGTACATGTGGTAGCTGTAGTACCAGAAAAGATTGAGCAACCTGATATTGAAGAATTATTCGGAAACGACGAGGAAGAAAATGAGTAAAGAATTATCACGTCACGAGATTCGGAAAATGGCTCTGCAAGCCTTATTTCCTTTAGATTTTAATAAAGATTTAACGAAACAAGATGCGATCATGCATGCAATTGAGTTGGAACACCATGAGCTGATTGATGAAGAACAGGAACACTTCGTTCCAGCGTATTTGGATCAACTTGTAGCAGGGGTATGTCAGTACAAAGAAGCGTTGGATGAAGTGATCCAGTCCCATTTAAAATCCGGTTGGAAGATCCAACGATTATCAAAAATGGATGTAACGATTTTACGAATTGCATTATATGAAATGGTGTATGTTGACAATGTTCCTAATCGAGTCGCGTTAAATGAAGCCATTGAATTAGCCAAAACATTCAGTGATGACCAATCAAGAAAATTTGTGAATGGTATTTTGTCTAATGTGAACAGTGAAATTGAAAGTAAGAATGACTAGTTAATCAAAACAGCCTCAGCTAAAAGCTGAGGCTGTTTTTTGGTTATTTGCGATACAATGCCATAGTTGTTATTAAGTTGGTTGAGGTGAAAAACTGGATCTTTCTACAGAGAGAAGTGTTAATAAAAGTAATTTTTTCAAAAAAACAGCTGAAAAATAAAAATAAAAGCGATATTTTGAATAAAAGTATTGACTTTAGAATATTCTGACGATTTAATTGAAAGTAATAATTGAAAGGAGTCAGAAAAAATGAAAATTATTTCAGCGGATAATGGGAAAGAATTTGAAACGATATTTGATTCATTGAATCAAACCAACGGAAAGGTTCAAATGGGAGTGGTTCGGTTAGCTCCAGGTGAGAAAAGACCATTAGAGGGATTTGCACGTCACACACAAGATGAATTTTCCTATGTGATCAAAGGAAGCGCTCATACAGTTTTAGAAGACGGAACAGATCTCACTGGAAATCCGGGAGACTGTCAATGGATCGAAGCCGGAGAAGGGCATATCAACTACAATGATGGCACAGAAACGGCTGAGGTTGTGTGGTTTTTGGTGGAACGATAAAAAAGGAGGAAAAGAATGAGAAAAGGATTTAACAGATTGTTGGGGTTGATAGTAGCAATGATATTTTTGACTGGATGTACAGCAGGTACAACAACAAAGCAGAAAGAAGATTCAGCCTCTCAAGTGATTCGACTAATGTCTATGACAGAGCTAACTTCATTGGATCCGGCTGCCATGTTGGACTTCCCAGATGCAATTATTCAAACAGCCACTTTTGAAGGCTTATATCTATTGGATGAAAAGGATGAAGTGCAGCCGGGTGTAGCAGTTGATTTACCGGAAATTTCGTCTGACGGCAAAACTTATCGCTTTAGGTTACGCGAAAATGCACAATGGAGCAATGGGGATCCGGTGACAGCGAATGACTTTGAATATGCTTGGAAACGGATGATTGATCCTGAAAATGCATTTCAGTATAGTTTCTTGATGAATGGATTGATCGAAAATGCGGAAGAAATTGCCCGTGGTGATCAGTCGGCGGATACGCTAGGTGTTGAAGCAAAGGATGACTATACATTAGAAGTCCGTCTTACACAACCAGCTCCGTATTTTACTTCCTTGATGGTTTTTCCGATTTTCTTTCCTCAAAATCAATCGGTTGTCGAAAAATTTGGACAGGAATATGGGACAGCCAGCGACAAAATTGTTTATAATGGACCATTTGTTGTAAAAAACTGGCAGCAAACTGAGATGAATTGGGATTTAGCCAAGAATGAATCTTATTGGGATCAAGAAGCTATTCTGGCAGAAGAGATCCATTATGATGTGGTAAAAGAATCTGCAACCGCGCTAAATCTTTATGAAGATGGACAGTTGGATGTCGCAATCATCAGTGGAGAGATCGCCAAACAAATGCAGTCAAGTGACCAATTTGCCTCTTATCCTTCGGCAACGATGAATTATATCCGGTTAAATCAAGAAAGAAAGGGACAACCGACACCTTTACAAAATGAAAATTTACGAAAAGCTCTCGCATTGGCCATTGATAAAGAGAATCTTGTCAATAATATTATGGCAGATGGATCCAAACCCTTGAATGGCGCGATCACAGAAGGCTTTGTCGCTAATCCTGATACTGGCGTGGACTTTCGTGAGGAAGCCGGTGATTTGATGGCCTATGATAAAGAAAAAGCGCTAGCCTATTGGGAACAGGCAAAAGCAGAATTAGGCGATGAAATCGAGCTTGATCTGTTAACGACTGATGATGGTTCCTACAAAAAAATGGGTGAGAGTATCCAATGGAGTTTGGAGGACCTCTTTACTGGTTTGAAGGTCAATATGCGCTCGCTGCCAGCCGAAACAGCGTTGAATCTTGCTAGTGAAAGCGACTATGATTTGTTCCTAATTTATTGGACTCCCGATTACCAAGATCCTTATTCTACACTTAAGATGATGTATAGCGGAAACAATCGCCATTACTCGAATCCTTTTTATGACCGCTTATTGGATGATGCCAGCACTACCTATGCTCTTGATGAGAACAAGCGATGGGAAACGATGATTGCAGCCGAAAAAGAACTGATGGAAACAACTGCCGGTATGATCGTTATCAGCCAAAATCAAAACTCAGTGTTACAAAATCCTTCAATCTCAGGATTAAACTATCACACTTTTGCGGCACCGATGACTCTCAGAAACCTTGTGAAAAATGAGTGAAGAATAGCTGATCAATCAGACTCATTATATCAAAACTGCGGGTTTTGAATTGATTAGGTTTCTACAAATAAATAGTGAAAACTAGGCAGTCCTTTTGCAAAAGAGGCTGCCTTTATTGTTCTGTGTGAGTCTTTGGTTAAGCAGTTGCAATGAGAAAATGCTATGATACTAGAGATGGGAAACGATGATTTTCCTACCAGAAATCATTTTTCTTCAAAGCGAACTATGCTAGAATAGAAAAAAGTCAGAGGAGTTGTCAAGATGGGTATTTTGATTAATGGAAAAGAATTAGCAGAAAAAATGCAAGCAGATCTTACTGCAGAAACCGCCCTTTTAAAAGAACAAGGAATTGTTCCCGGCTTAGTTGTTCTACTGGTAGGGGAAGATAAAGCAAGTCAAACGTATGTGCGAAACAAAGAACTGGCTGCGGCAAGAATCGGCATACGATCTAAAGTTGAACATTATCCCGAGTCGATAACTGAAGAAGAACTACTTAGTGAAATCGACAAGTACAATCAGGACCCAGACTTTCATGGTATCTTAGTCCAGCTGCCACTGCCAAAACAAATCGATGAAGAGAAAGTGTTGCTAGCTATCCGACCTGAAAAAGATGTCGATGGTTTCCATCCTATCAACCTTGGTAAATTGTTTGCTGGTGTTCCCGATCGAATCCCTTGCACCCCTTACGGTATTATGAAAATGTTTGAAGCGTATGATATTCCACTTGAAGGTAAAAATGCATTAGTGATCGGCCGAAGCAATATCGTAGGCAAACCGATGGCACATTTGCTTCTCGGTAAAAATGCTACCGTCACGATCGCACATTCAAAAACACAGAATTTACCAGCATTGGCTAGACAAGCCGATATCTTAGTGGTTGCGATTGGACGCGGTCATTTTGTAACTAAAGAATTTGTGAAAGAAGGAGCAGTCGTTATTGATGTAGGAATGAATCGTGATGAGGCAGGAAAATTGATTGGGGATGTGAAATTTGCTGAAGTTGAACCTATCGCAAGCTATATCACGCCAGTTCCACGAGGCGTCGGACCAATGACGATCACGATGCTGATGGCACAAACCTTAGCAGCGGCAAAGGAGACTGTAAAGAGATAACATGGCACAACAATATTTAACTGTGACCGCATTGACCAAATACTTGAAACGCAAGTTTGATGCTGATCCTTACTTGGAACGGGTCTATTTGACTGGAGAAATCTCCAATTTTCGCAGACGGCCAAACCATCAATATTTTAGCTTAAAAGACGATGGCGCAAAAATTTCGACAGTCATGTTCAAGGGAGCTTTTGACAAGCTGCGATTTCAGCCGGAAGAAGGAATGAAAGTGTTGGCTGTTGGCCGCATTTCACTCTATGAGGCCAGCGGAAATTATCAGATGTACATTGAACACATGGAACCTGACGGAGTGGGGGCGTTGTATCAAGCCTACGAACAACTTAAGAAAAAATTAGCAGAAGAAGGGCTATTTTCAGCTCCCAAAAAAATCCTTCCACGATTTCCAAAACGAATCGCGGTACTTACAAGCCCCAGTGGCGCAGTGATTCGGGATATTATCACCACTGCGCAGCGGCGCTATCCGATTGCCGAAATCGTCTTGTTTCCAACCGTAGTCCAAGGAGACAAGGCAGCAGATGATGTAGTAAAAAATATCCAACGAGTAGAAGCAGATGGCACCTTCGATACAATGATTATTGGCCGCGGCGGAGGTTCTATCGAAGATCTCTGGCCATTTAATGAAGAACGCGTTGCACGTGCCATATTCGCTGCCGAGACACCAGTCATTTCTTCTGTGGGACATGAGACAGATACCACCATCGCTGATTTAGTGGCTGATGTACGAGCAGCCACACCAACTGCTGCTGCTGAATTAGCAGTGCCAGTTCTTTCAGAAGAAATTTTACGGATCGAAGAGAAGCAAACAAGGCTTGAACAAGCATTTATGTATCAAATCCAGCGGAAACAAGAACGTTTCCAACGGGCAGTAGGTTCTTATATTTTTCGTCAGCCAGAGCGCTTATATGAGGCCCAAGCGATTAAGCTGGATCAGTTGCAGCAACGAATGAATCAATCGTTGCAAACACAGCTCTATGATAAAGAGAAGGTGGCCAGTCAGTTGATTCATCGTTTGGAACAACAGCTACCTAAGGCACGGCTATCAGCTGCAGGACAAGAAGTTACTTATTTAACGCAACGACTAGAAAAAGCCATTCAACTTAGCGTTGAAAAAAAAGAACAGCGATTTTTAAGTGCTCTCCAATCGTTAGATCTTTTGAGCCCTCTAAAAATCATGGGACGAGGCTACAGTTTTACGACGAAAGACGAGCAAGTCGTTAAAACCATCGCAGATATTGAAGCTGGTGATGAGTTGAACGTCCATTATCAAGATGGTCAAGCGCTTGTTAAAGTTATTGCAACAGAAGGAGAAGATCATGGCAAATCCAACATTTGAAGAATCATTACAAGAATTAGAACAAATCGTTACTCGGCTGGAACAAGGCGATGTACCATTAGAAGAAGCTCTTGACGCTTTTCAAAAGGGAATGGTATTAAGCAAACAGTGCAAAGATACATTGGCTAAAGCAGAAAAATCATTAACAAAAATGATGACTGAAAACAATGAAGAAGTTCTTTTTGATGAGGAAGACTAATGGATAACATGCAACAATTTCAAGAAAAATATCTTTCGGAGATCGAAGCTGTGATTGTTCGATTTCTAGAAGAGCATACAAGTGATCAAACGTTGAAAGATAGTATGCTCTACTCCATTCATGCTGGCGGCAAACGAATTCGTCCACTGCTGTTGACAGCGACCGTTGCTTCTTTCCATAAGTCAATGACTTTGGGAGTATACCAGACTGCAGCAGCCCTAGAGATGATTCATACCTATTCACTGATTCATGATGATTTGCCGGCGATGGACGATGACGCCTTGCGACGAGGCAAACCAACAAACCATAAAGTCTATGGAGAAGCACTAGCAATCCTTGCTGGGGACGGTCTATTGACTGCTGCGTTTCAGTTGTTATCGTTAGCTGATCTTGAACCAGATAAGAAAATTTTGCTTTTGCAGCAGCTTAGTCATACGGCAGGCACAGCGGGAATGGTGGCTGGACAGGCAGCAGATATCCAAGGGGAAAATCAGCAACTCACACTTGATGAGCTGATCAGCATTCACGAACGCAAAACAGGTGAACTGATTCGTTTTGCAGTGATTGCAGGTGGTATTTTAGCGGATCAGACAGAAGAAGTTATCCAGCTGCTCGATCAATTTGCTCGTCATATGGGCTTAGCCTTCCAAATCCGCGATGATCTTTTAGATGTCACCAGTACAACAGAAGTATTGGGCAAGATTGTCCATCGAGATGATGCACTAGCTAAAAGTACTTATCCGGCTTTGCTAGGACTTGATGGCGCTAGTGAAGCGTTGAAGGATGAATTGAATCAAGCGTATGCTGTGTTAGATGAACTGAGCAGTTATGGACATTTCGATCAACGATTGATCACATCCGTTGTCAAACAATTCGAGATTAGAGGAAAGTAATGAAAAAAGAACGAGTAGATGTTTTAGCGGTCCAACAAGGACTTTTTGAAACCAGAGAACAAGCGAAGCGCGGTGTCATGGCTGGATTAGTTTACACAGAGAAAAATGAACGTTTAGACAAACCAGGTGAAAAAATCAGCGGGGAGACACAGTTGCAAATCAAAGGCAAAAAGCTACCTTATGTCTCCCGTGGTGGCTTAAAACTTGAAAAAGCTTTGAAAATTTTTGACTTTGAGGTGAAAGACCAAATTCTGCTGGATATTGGTGCGTCTACCGGCGGCTTTACTGATGCAGCTCTGCAGAATGGGGCAAAAATGAGTTATGCCTTAGACGTTGGCTACAATCAGTTGGCGTGGAAACTACGTCAAGATCCGCGAGTAGTCGTGATGGAACGTGTGAATTTTCGTTATGCCAAACCTACTGATTTTTTAGAAGGATTACCAGAAAGAGCAACCATCGATGTGTCATTTATCTCTTTGAAGTTGATCTTGCCGCCGTTACATGAAATTCTCGTAGACCAAGGAGAAGTCATAGCGCTGATCAAGCCCCAATTCGAAGCAGGGAAAGCATCTGTCGGAAAAAACGGCATTGTTCGTGATCCTGCAGTCCATCAAAGGGTTCTCGAAGAAATCTTGGACTTTGCCCAATCGAATGGCTTTAATATTCTTGATCTTAGTTTTTCACCGATCACGGGCGGTGAAGGCAACATTGAATTTTTGGTTCATCTACAGAAAGTGCAGAATGGTGATGGCACAAGGAAAGCCGAAATCTCTGTCCCTCAGATCGTTGCTGAAGCACATGAAACCTTTCATCATCCAAAAACTTACTGATTTTGCAGAGCTGGTATTTTACATGCCGGCTCTCTTTCTTTCTGTCTAAAAATAGGATAAAATTAGTAGGAATTCAATCAGGAGGAACGAGAGATGAGAAAAAAAGAGCGTCATCGTTTGATAACACGATTGCTTAGTGAGCAAGATATTCAAAAACAGGAAGAATTTGTCGAATTGCTTCAGGAAAAAGGGGTGTCGGTCACACAAGCGACAATTTCCCGCGATATCAAAGAAATGAAGCTAGTCAAAGTCCCTTCACAAAAAGGTGGCTACCGCTACAGCATTCCTCAAGAAACGTCAGAAGATGTCATTGCCAAATTAGAAAAGATTTTGAAAGCTGCCTTTGTTTCTGTTGATCGAATGGATAAATTCGTTATTTTACGCACATTGCCGGGAAATGCTTCCGCTTTGGCAAATTTGATCGATAAACAATATGCAAAGGAACTGTTTGGTACCTTAAATGATGATGACAATGTATTGATGATCACTAAAACAGAAGCAGATGCAGAAACTTTGTTTAAAGATTTTCAACGATTTATGTAGAGGAGGCAATCCATGCTTTTAGAGTTGACCATTCAAAATTTCGCAATTATTTCCCACTTACACCTTTCTTTTCATGAAGGAATGACAGCTTTGACAGGTGAAACAGGTGCCGGGAAATCAATCATTATTGATGCGATGGGCTTGTTAGCCGGCGGACGCGGATCTACTGACTACTTGCGTCAAGGAGCAGAGAAATGCCGACTGGAAGGCCTTTTTGAATGGCCGCAGCAGTCTGAGTTTCAAGAACTGACAGAAGAATTAGGCATTGATCAAGAAGATGTGCTGATCGTCCAACGGGATATCACACAAGCAGGAAAAACAATCTGTCGTGTCAATGGACGTACGGTCACCTTGGCAAATCTGCGAAAGATTGGTCTTTTTTTAGTTGATATTCAAGGACAAAACGAACATCAAGAGTTATTACAGCCGGAAAGGCATCTTAGCTTGGTAGATGGGTTTGGCGATGATGGTTTCAAAGAAGAACTGCTGCACTATCAGGATGCCTATCAGGAATACCGCAATTTAGAAAAACAGGTTCGCAATATTCAGGAAAATGAACAATTATATGTTCAACGGATGGATATGCTGCGATTCCAACAAGAAGAAATCGCACAGGCTGAATTAATCGAGGGCGAAGAAGAAAATCTGATCGAAGAACGTGAGAAGTTAACCAACTATCAGAAAATCGTCGATGCACTGGGGCAAAGTTATGGTGCGCTCTCTTCAGAAGAAATGAGCAGTGTCGACGGTGTGAGTGTGGCACTGTCCGAGATCCAATCTATCGCCCACTTAGATCAAGCCTATGAAAAAATCACTGAAACGATCCAGAGCGCTTATTATTTGTTGCAGGATGCTGCTTCTGATATTTCACGACAATTAGATAACCTTGAACTTGATGAAGGACGTCTAGAAGAAGTTATCAACCGACTGGAAACGATTCGTCAATTGAAGCGCAAATACGGCGAGTCCATCTCCGTCATCCTAGCTTATTATGAAGAAATTAGTAAGGAGATCTCTGAATCTGCCTATACTGAAGGCCAGCTGGAACAGTTAGAAGAGCAATTGACAGCTAAGGCCGATGCTGTTTGGGCTCTTGCTGAACAACTCCATGTCAAGCGGCGAGAAATCGCACATCGATTAGAAAAAGAAATTGTGCAAGAATTGAACGACCTCTATATGGAACATGCACAGTTTGAAGTTCGCTTTGCAAATGGCAAGCAGTTGACAGCTACTGGATTTGATAGTGTGGCTTTTTATCTCACGACCAATCCTGGGGAAGGCATGAAGCCGTTGGTTCGGGTAGCATCTGGGGGTGAGCTGTCTCGTATCTTATTAGCATTGAAATCGATTTTTTCACGGAAACAAGGGATCACGAGTATTGTTTTTGACGAAGTAGATACCGGAGTCAGTGGCCGCGTGGCGCAAGCAATTGCTGAAAAGATCTCAAAAATTGCGTTGAATTCCCAAGTATTGTGTATCACTCATTTGCCGCAAGTAGCCGCAGTAGCTGATTATCAATATTTTATTGAAAAAGCGATCCAAGAAGGACGGACGGAGACTCGAGTTCGTCAGTTATCCTATGAAGAACGAGTGACTGAGATTGCTCGTATGTTATCAGGAGCAGAAATCACAGAACTGACAGTAGAGCATGCGCGTGAATTGTTAGCCTTGGCTCATCAGTAAATACTTGAAAGAAGTTACCCACAAAATGGAAACGCGAACGCAAGTGCCGCTCCCTTCAAACTAGTTAAGAAGCGACTGCTTGGTTCAGGCGGTTCCATTTTGTTGATTTTGGAGGATGGAAAATGAAAAAATATCAAAAAATACTACTTGGTCTAGTGATCGGCCTACTGCTGATCGGTGCAGGTGGATGGTTGGGCTGGCAAAAATTACACTATCCGGCAAGTGAAGCCGCTCAAGCAGCTCTTTCAAAAGGGCAAGAGAAACGAGATGCGCTTTATTTCTCTGGAGACCCTGAAAAACCACTCGTTGTTTTTTATCCGGGAGCACTAGTAGATGCAGAAAGTTACAGTATTTGGGCAAAAGAGGTGTCTGAAAAAGGATACTCGGTTGCAATCGTCAAGATGCCCTTTGATATGGCGGTCCTTGGGGGAAATCGAGCAGAGAATATTTTAAACGAATTTCCACATAGTGGCTATGTGATTGGCGGGCATTCATTGGGTGGCGTGATTGCAAGCCGTTATGCCGCTAGTCAAAAGAATGGGTTAAAGGGAGTCTTTTTCTTAGCGAGTTATCCAGATGAAAAAGGCAGTTTAGCAGAGACTAATTTGCCTGTGCTTTCTCTCACTGCTAGCAATGACGAGGTATTGAATCAAGGGAATTATCAAGCAGCAAAAACCTATTTGCCGGATTCAGCTATTTTCGAAACAATCTCAGGAGGCAATCACGCTGGTTTTGGTAGTTACGGCTCACAGCGTGGTGACGGAGCTGCCTCGATTTCAAATGAGGAACAACAACAACAGATCGCTGAGAAACTCACACAATGGTTAGATAACCTGGATAAAACACAATAATCCGTTATTTTGGACAAAAAAAGACGGCAGAAGCTGGTACATAAATGACCACTTCTGCCGCCGTTTTGATTCAACATACATTTGGGGAAATGTTGATGAAATCACGAAAACGTCGAACATAATTTGGGGCTATTCTTGATTGGGGAAGCAAGAAAGGTTATTATGTTCTTTTAATAATTGTTTTCTTATCCAGTATAGCACAGTAAGAATTGACAATATACTTCTTTTTACTAATTGAAAAAAATTTTTACTTTTTTACTTTTAGTTATTTTCTGTAAGTGATTGTAGGAAATGGAGTAAATTTTTGTCAGGAGTGAGAAATATTAGCAAATAATAATTTTCAACAATTCCATAAAATGGTAAAATGGAAATAATTGTATTTAACTTTGGAGAGAACAAGGAGCGTTATCATGAAAAAATTGAAATTTTTGGGACCAGTTTTAGGCTTGGTCATTCTATTATCAGGATGTGCAAAATGGATCGATCAAGGGGAATCGATCACCGCTGTCGGCTCATCCGCATTACAGCCGTTAGTAGAGACTGTGGCAGAAGAATTCCAAAATGAAAACCCAGGCAGATTTATTAATGTTCAAGGTGGCGGTAGTGGTACAGGATTGAGCCAAGTTCAAGCAGGTGCTGTAGATATCGGCAACTCAGATCTGTTTGCAGAAGAAAAGTCTGGTATCGATGCTAAAGCACTTGTGGATCATAAAGTAGCTGTAGTAGGAATCACTCCTATTGTAAATAAAAATGTCGGTGTATCTGATATCTCTACAGAAAATTTACGAAAGATTTTTCTAGGCGAAATTACCAACTGGAAAGAAGTAGGGGGGAATGATCAAAAAATCGTTCTATTGAACCGTGCGGCAGGAAGCGGAACAAGAGGAACCTTCGAAAAATGGATCATGGATGGAGAAACAGCAATCCCATCGCAAGAACAAGATTCAAGTGGAATGGTCCGTTCGATTGTTTCGGATACGCCGGGAGCTATCAGTTACGTTGCATTCTCTTATGTGACGGATGATGTCAATGTTCTTTCTATTGATGGCGTAGCACCGACAGACGAAAATGTGACGACAAATGACTGGAAAGTCTGGGCGTATGAACACATGTATACGAAGGGAGAACCTACAGCACTGACAGCAGAATTCCTAGAGTATATCCTTTCGGATGAAGTTCAAGAGCACATTGTTGGGGATCTTGGTTATATTCCTATTTCAAGAATGCAAGTTGAACGTGATTGGGAAGGAAATGTCATCAAGTAACCTTTACACAAAATTTACAATGTTGCCGAAAAATTTACAAAAGGTTTAACAGAAATTGATGTTCGAGCGATAAACTAATATTTGTGAATTTAGTTTGATTTTTGAGGAGGAATCCCTCGTGGAAAATGTAAAAGAAGTGTTAACGAAAAAATCTAAGCGAGCAAAAATGGAGCAGCGGGGAAAGCTCATTAGTTTTCTTTGTATCGCATTGATCGTTTTGGTTGTGATCTCAATTTTTTATTTTGTAGCAAGTCGTGGGCTTGCCACGTTTTTCGTTGATAAAGTAAATGTGTTTGATTTCTTGTTTGGTACACAATGGAACCCTAGTGCTGTTGGTCCAGATGGACAGCCGCTTGTCGGCGCATTGCCGATGATCGTCGGCTCATTTGTGGTAACTTTCTTATCAGCGATTATCGCAACACCATTTGCGATTGGTGCAGCTGTCTTTATGGTAGAAGTTTCCCCTCGCAACGGTGAAAAGATTTTGCAGCCAGTTATCGAGTTACTAGTGGGGATCCCATCCGTTGTTTACGGATTTATCGGACTATCCGTGATTGTTCCAGCGGTCCGTTCTGTTTTTGGCGGTACTGGTTTTGGGATTCTGGCAGGGACATTTGTTCTGTTTATCATGATCTTGCCAACTGTGACGACAATGACTGTCGATGCGTTGCGAGCAGTCCCAAGACACTATCGCGAAGCCTCACTTGCTCTTGGAGCAACAAGATGGCAAACGATTTACAAAGTTGTTTTGCGGGCAGCAGTTCCAGGGATTTTAACAGCAGTCGTCTTTGGAATGGCTCGGGCATTTGGTGAAGCATTGGCCATCCAAATGGTGATCGGGAATGCGGCATTGATGCCGTCTAGCTTGGTGACACCTGCTTCAACATTGACATCGATTCTAACGATGGGAATCGGAAATACGATCATGGGGACTGTTGAAAATAACGTGCTATGGTCATTAGCGCTGATCTTATTATTAATGTCTTTATTGTTCAATATTGTGATTCGATTGATTGGTAAGAAAGGAGCGTTGAAATAATGAATGCAAAACGCTCAGATAAAATTGCGACTGGTGTGCTTTATGCTGTAGCAGGAATCATTGTTTTGATTTTGGCTTCTTTATTGCTTTATATCTTAGTACGAGGGATTCCTCATATCAGTTGGGAATTTTTGACCTCACCTTCCAAAGCTTATCAAGAAGGTGGTGGGATTGGGATTCAGCTATTCAACTCATTGTATCTTTTATTGGTTACAATGATCATTAGTTTCCCGATTTCATTAGGTGCCGGGATCTATTTATCCGAATATGCGAAAAAGAATTGGTTTACAGATGTAGTGAGAACATCGATTGAGATTCTTAGTTCGTTGCCTTCAGTTGTAGTCGGTCTTTTTGGTTTTTTAGTCTTCGTTATCCAATTCGGTTACGGATTCTCGATTATTTCAGGAGCCCTAGCACTAACGTTTTTCAATTTACCATTACTAACAAGAAATGTAGAAGAATCATTGCAAGCCATCCACTATACACAGCGTGAAGCTGGGTTGTCGCTTGGATTGTCACGCTGGGAAACAGTCATGCGAATCATCGTTCCTGAAGCAACACCAGGGATATTGACTGGTGTGATCCTAAGTTCAGGACGTATTTTCGGGGAAGCCGCAGCATTGATTTACACCGCAGGTCAGAGTGCGCCAGCGTTAGACTTTTCAAATTGGAACCCGCTGAGTGTTTCCAGCCCGATCAGCATTTTCCGACAAGCGGAAACATTGGCTGTCCATATTTGGAAAATCAATACAGAAGGAACGATGCCTGATGGAATCCAAGTTTCAGCTGGCGCTTCAGCTGTCCTGATCATCGCTGTTCTATTGTTTAACTTTGGCGCTCGTGCAATCGGTAAACGATTGTATAAGAAAATGACGTCAGCATAAGGAGAATCACTGTATGAATGATTATAATTGGGAAGAACGCAATATCATTACCTTTGATCGACCAGAAGACGTCGCTCTTTATACAAATGATCTGCACGTATGGTATGGAACGAATGAAGCGATCAAAGGAATCGATCTGCAATTTGAAAAAAACAAAATTACCGCATTGATTGGACCTTCTGGTTGTGGGAAATCGACCTATCTTCGTTCATTGAATCGCATGAACGATGGTATTGCGAATACGAAAGTAACGGGTCAAATTATGTACAAGGGTGTCGATGTCAATACGAAAGAAGTCGATGTCTATGAAATGCGCAAACGGATTGGCATGGTTTTTCAACGTCCAAATCCTTTCAGTAAATCAATTTATGACAATATCGCATTTGCTTTGCGTCGTCATGGTGAAAAGAACAAGAAGAAATTAGACGAGATCGTTGAAACAAGTTTGAAACAAGCCGCTCTGTGGGATCAAGTCAAAGACAGCCTGGATAAAAGTGCTTTAGCATTGTCCGGGGGGCAACAACAACGTCTGTGTATTGCTCGTGCCATCGCTATGAAGCCGGATATTTTACTTTTGGATGAACCAGCGAGTGCGCTAGATCCAATCTCTACCGGAACGGTTGAAGAAACATTGGTCAACTTAAAGCAAGATTATTCGATTATTATCGTGACGCACAACATGCAGCAAGCTGCACGGATCAGTGACTATACCGCGTTCTTTTACTTGGGAAATGCAATTGAATATGATCACACACGAAAAATATTCACGCGTCCTAAAATCCAAGCAACAGAAGATTATGTATCAGGTCACTTTGGCTAATCTGATCCGATCAGTAAACGGAGGCTAAGAAATGGCAGAAGAAATTATCACATCAAAAGATCTGCATTTATATTATGGAAAAAAAGAAGCACTAAAAGGAATCGATCTTTCCATCAATAAAGGAGAAATTACTGCAATGATCGGTCCTTCCGGCTGCGGCAAGTCGACTTATCTTCGTTCGTTGAATCGGATGAATGATTTGATTCCTGGTGTCACGATCACAGGGAGTGTCGTATATAAAGGAAAAGACATCTACAGTCCGCAACAAGATACAGTAGATTTACGGAAAGAAATCGGTATGGTTTTCCAACAACCGAATCCATTTCCCTTTTCGATTTACGAAAACGTTATTTATGGGTTAAAATTAAAGGGTGTCAAAGACAAAGAGATTCTCGATAAAACCGTGGAAGAAAGCTTGAAAGCTGCCTCAGTATGGGATGATGTCAAAGATAAGCTTCATCAAAGTGCGCTTTCTTTGTCTGGCGGCCAGCAACAGCGGGTTTGTATTGCCCGAGTATTGGCTGTCGATCCGGAAATCATTTTATTAGATGAACCAACCAGTGCGTTGGATCCTATTTCATCAGGTAAAATCGAAAATACCCTTTTGACACTAAAAGAACGATACACAATGATCATTGTGACTCATAACATGTCTCAAGCTTCAAGAATCTCTGACAAAACAGCCTTCTTCTTAGATGGCAACTTGATCGAATTCAATGATACCAAGAAAGTATTCTTGAGTCCGAGGGAGAAAGAAACAGAAGACTATATTTCAGGAAGATTTGGTTAGGAGGAAAAAGCAATGTTGCGTACACAATTTGAAGAAGAATTACTGAATCTTCACAATCAATTTTATGAAATGGGGATGCTTGTAAGTAGTGCGATCCATAAATCTGTTCGTGCTTATGTGAAGCATGATAAAGAGATCGCTCAAGAAGTAATAGAAAACGATGAAGCAATCAACAATATGGAAGTTCGACTTGAGAAGAAAAGTTTCGAAATGATTGCCTTGCAACAACCTGTAACGACTGATTTGCGAATGATCATCACTGTGATGAAAGCTAGTTCCGATTTGGAACGAATGGGAGATCACGCGGTATCTATCGCAAAGTCAACGATTCGTGTTAAAGGCGAGACCCGAATTGCAGAGATTGAGAAAGAAATTTCCGATATGTCTGACTATGTCAAAAAAATGGTGGACAATGTTTTGGTCGCTTATGTAAAAACGGACCAAGAAGATGCCCGGATGATTGCACAAATGGATGAGCGGGTAAATGATTACTATCGAGATATCTATTATAAAACGATCGATAGCATGAAAGCCAATCCTGAGACAGTTGTCAGTGGTACGGATTATCTTTCTGTGGCCCAATATCTCGAGCGGATTGGTGATTATGTCACAAATATTTGCGAATGGATCGTTTATTTGGCTACTGGTAAGATCAGTGAGTTAAATAGTAATCGTTCTGAGCTGATGTAGTGAGCATATCTTTGTTCAAAATATAGATTTAGCTCATCAGCTTTCACATGAATGTATATTATTATTGTACGGACTGTACTGTAAGAAGAGAGATGAAAAATAGCGTATCATTGATCTGGGATCATGGATAAACTATTGGAAAACGTGTGAGGTTATTCTTGCGCTATTCGGTTCTTCTGTAGTACAGTTTTTTTGTAGTTTTTTAGATAAAGCTGATAAGCACAAGTTTTCCTTTCACAAAGAATCATCTTCTCTGATTTCAAGCAGAACAATTACTCTTTTATTGAAAGAACTTCGGATTGATAAAAACTTGGTACTTAAGACCTATGACAGTTTGCGGAAAAACAGGCATAATAGGTTCGTAAGCTAAACTTGCAAACAAAAATTTGCTGAAGGAGGCAATTTCCATGAACGAAAGAGAACGTGTATTGGATTTAGTGAAAAAAGGTGTGCTTTCTACAGAAGAAGCATTGGATTTGCTGGAAGGAATGGCAAAAGCCAAAGACGAGAATCAAATCAACAAAGCTGCAGCTGAAGTATCCGCTGATAAGACAAATAATGACTTTTTTGAAGAAGTTGAAGAAGCCCACGAGAAAGAAGAAGCTTCTTTTGATGGTGAAGAAAAACTTCGTCAAAATGAAGCACAAGATAAAGAAAATCTTGAAAAAATCTTGGACGGATTGGCAACTGAGGCAAACCAAGCTTCTGCTGAATTAGATGAGATCAATGTAGAAATTCAAGGTGTAAAAGAGGAACTGAAAGAAGCACAAGAAGTCCTCATGCAATTGAACACAAAAGAGGAATTGGATCAATTATCTGAAGAAGAACTTGCAACACGGCAAGAGACGGAAGCGACAATCGCTTCTCTAGAAGATTCATTAGATAGTTTGAGCGAAGAAAAAGCGACATTGGATGCGAAGTTGAAAAATATTCGCAAAGACCAATGGTCACAAACAAAAGAAAAAATCAGCCAAAAACTTGATATTCCAGATGACTGGAAAGAACAAGCCTCTGATACATTTACTCAAGTCAGTGAAAAAATGGTTGATGCAGGTACTCAATTTGGACAATTCTTGAAAAAAACAGTTCGTGCTGTTTCAGAATCAGTGAATGACAACATGGAATGGAAAGATATCAATCTGAAAGTTCCAGGAGTAGCAGCAACGAAATTTGAACATACCTTTGAATATGCTGAAACAGAAGCAACATTGATCGATGTGAAACTAGCAAACGGAAATGTTGAATTCCGCTTGTGGGATCAACCGGGTGTGAAAGTGGATGCTAAAATCAAACTCTATGGTAAAATGGATGCTGCAACACCTTTCGATGCTTTTGATGCACGAAGCCAAATTGATGTCGACGATGAACGCATTTCATTCCAAATTCCAAACAAGCGTATCCGCGCTGATCTGGTTTTCTATCTGCCGACACGTACCTATGATCATGTTGCAGTGAAATTGTTGAACGGGAATGTAACATTTGACGAATTGGTGGCAAGAGATGTTTATACGAAATCAACCAACGGTACGATCGATTTCCGCAAAGTAGATGCTACGATGTTGGAGATTGAAGGTGTCAATGGAAATATCTTGGTTCAAGATGGAGATATCCTTGATGCTATCATTGAAACTGTCAATGGGGATGTTACTCTTACCGCGACACCACAAAATACTGGAATTTCTCTAGTGAACGGTAATATCCGAATCACTTACAAAGAAGACCGACTACAAAAATTAAATGCTAGCTCAGTCAACGGAAATGTCAAAGTAGCATTACCACAATCAGTTGGATTTGAAGGCTTGGCAAAAACCAGCTTAGGAAGTATCAATCAACGGCTGAGCAATTTTGAAATCGTGCGTGAGAAAAAAGAACGTATGAACCAATTATTGCAATTCCGCCGCGTAGCTGATAAAGTAGCACAAGTCGATCTTTCAACAACGACTGGGAATGTCTTTATCAAAGACACAGAACAATAATCTGATTCCATCAGATCTATAGATAGATTGTCAGAAGGAAGGTGAAGGTAAATGAACAAACGATTAACGAAATCAACCAATAATGTAGTGATTACAGGTACTCTGGGAGGTTTAGCAGAATACTTAGGAATCGATCCAACGATCATCCGTGTGATCTATGTCTTTCTATCATTAGTGACAGCTGGTTTCCCTGGGATCACCCTTTATGTCATCATGGCGATCTTGATCCCTTCTGGACGCAAAAGCTCTGGTGGATATGGACACGACAATCAGTACTACAAAGCGAACAACAAAGAAACAAATCGTCCGCGCAAAGAAGCAGATAAAGTCGAGGATGAGGACTGGAGTGACTTCTAATGTCCTACTTTCAACGACTGATAATGAATACACTCACCTTTGTTGCTCTGGCAGTATTGCTGCCAAACATGGTCCATGTACGTAGCATCATGATGGCATTAGTAGCCAGCTTTGTTCTCTCTATTTTAAATGCGTTGATCAAACCAATCTTGAGTATCATCTCATTTCCATTAACGCTGTTGACATTTGGGCTTTTCAGTTTTGTCATCAATGCTTTAATGCTGAATTTGACTTCAACTTTTGTAGGAGCTGCTAACTTTGGCTTTTCCTCATTTGGTGCAGCGATTCTGGTTGCTTTGATTATGTCAGTGATCAATATGATTGTGACTGAACACCATATCGAAAAATATACAAAATAAAACATCCACACGTTTCTGATACATAGCTAGCTATGTTGAAAGAACGTGTGGATGTTTTTGTTGTTTAATATTAAAGAACAATGTGAACAAACAAACTGTAATAATAAGAAAAGCAAAACATCTTTTTTTGTAATTTTTTATAAAAGAAAGACAAATCCGCCAATTATTTCTTCGAAATAACCATTTTTTGTCATGTTCATCTAGCTGTGTCATGTTAAATTGAGTAGAAAAATCTGTGAAAATACTCGTGTCTATTAGTTTCATTTGTTATTGTTTCGCAGTGATAAATATTGATAGAAGTAGTATTTTATGAAGGGGATCGATGGGAATACGAGCAGTATCATCGCACCACTTTTTTGACTAATAGCTATTCACTAAAACGAATAGTCTAAGCAGTTAAGCCGCCCACGCTAGAGTACCATTCTAAAATCTACGGAAACAATTCTTGCTGAATATCCACTACTACTAACTAAGTGAATAGTTATATTGTTCTTAAATACAGCTGAATTTTTGCACAAAGGTTCTTTTAATGCGCTTGAAAGTGCAAGCGGGCATTTTTGATTAATAATACAATTAAAAATGATGTAAAAAAGGAGAACTTAGATGTCTGCAAATTTAAGCAACTTTGCTGTTTATGTAGTAGATGATAATTTTTTTAATGGAGAGTGGCTAAAAAAAGCGATCCAAGAATGCCAACTTCCGTGTGCTTCAGTAGAAATTTTCCTGCCGGACCAATTTGAGCGTTTTATTAATGAACACCTTACCGATATCAATGATTTATTCTTATTTTCCACTGATATGAAAGGATATGATCGAGGTTTTCAATTAGCAGGAAGATTGAGAAGCCAATGTAAAAAATGTCAAATAGCTTTTTATGGAATAGATGCTTCAAAGATACAGATGAAAAAAATGAACCTCCTGTGCCCATTAGGGATCATTGATACAAAAGAAGCGTTTAAACACCAACTAAGAAACTTATTAATTGAAGCAATAGAAATAAAGCAATCACTATTAGGCAAAAAGCACTTATTAAAGCTTGAAAACAAACGAGAATTGATCGTTATGGATGCAGAATCAATCAACTATATCACAACGGTCAAAGAAGAGCGCAACCAAATCGTTCTTCACCAAAAGAAGTCGATCGAATACATTGAGATGTCCTTGAAAGTCATCAAGCAATTGGACCTACCCGCTTATTATAAAGTGTTTAAATCCTACATTATCAATACAGGACAAATCAGGAAAATTGATCGAACAAACAACATTCTTTCTTTTTTTAGCGGTGAAGAATTAGAAGTGGGTAAGAAAATAAGAAAAGCGATTGATTAAAAATACATATATAAATTGGAGGAGAATAATGAAGAAAATCACTAAAAAAATAGAACAAAGTATGGTTGTTATTGCATTGAGTCTTACTCAGATCACAACGCCAATACTGGTGATTGCTGAAACATCTGAGGCTGATCAGCCAGCTGAAACAATTAGTAAAATAGACAAAGAAAAAGATCCTATCTTGGCTTCATCTGAAAAAGAAGCTTCCTCATTCACTTCAAGTGCTAGTAGTCAAGAAGAAGTTGATACTTCTTCCAGTGAAGAGAACGAAGTGGATCAAAGTGAGGAAACATCAGGTATAAAAGATTCTAGTGTTGCAGAAACTGAAACCAACAAATCTTCTACTGATCCCAAAATAGTTAAGAAAGAAGAAAATGCTTCTCGTTCCAATCGACAAATAAAGGCGCAAGAACTTTTAAAGAAAGGAACACTGCTTACGATGGCTGATGAAGAGTACAGCCAAACACAGGAAACAAGAGTGCTAAATAATACACCAGTTAAACTAAAATTGGATTTTGAAATCATTGACGAAGATTACTTAGCTGGAACAACTGTTGTTTTTAGTTTGCCGGACACCCTTGGATTTACCGATAATCAAGGGACGATTCAAGGCATCGATGCGACTTGGTAAGTAGACAGTGCCAATCGTCAAGTAACGATCACTTTTAATCAAGCTATCCACGATGCAACATTTTCCCTTGAATTAAAGAGTTATCTTTATTCAGAAAGTACCCCGCAAATCAAAGTGACAATTGATGATCTAAATAAAACCAGTTATGCGATCGATCTTTATGAAGATGTCGAATCATTGAAGTACGAGCAACAAAAAAACATTTTTGGTCTAGATGGTACAGTGTATTATAATTTAGACCGCAAGCTCTCGGGAACGGAAACACTCTCTTTGCAACTTATTGACACCCCAGGAGCAGTTTTCAAAAAAATAGAATCGCAACCACTAAAGGTTTATAGCTATGATGTAGATATCAAAGGGAATATCACGCCAGAAACGCAAACGGAGCTAGCCGCTGGCACAGATTATACAATTACAGCTAATGACTTACAAAATACAGCAGTTGAGATCAAACAAATGGATCAGCAAAAGGCTTATGGTGTTGTCTATCAATTCACGATGAGCATATCTGAAATTAGTTACCATCAGTATTCTTATTACAAAAACTATCCAACCACCGGTTTTGGATCAGTAAATCTTGAACCATCGGCTGGGGAGTACCGTGGAATTTCTTTTGTGGCAAAAACAAGTCAAACTGAAAAAGAAATTTCATCAAGGTATTATACAGCTGTTGCCGGTGGAAATTTATATTCCAATGAAAAGGGATCCTACTATTTAACATTACATGGCATGCCAACTGAAATGAAAAAAGGACAGCAGATAACGATATCCGCTGAAAATGGACAGGAACTTACAGTGAAGCAACTAATGGTCAATGATGCTTTTTATCAAAATGTACTTTTAGATGAATACTTTAAAGTCGAAAATTCTAACGGCATGTTGACCTTGACGGCAACCAAAGACAGTAACCTAGCATTTTCCATGATTCATCTTACGGTTCCTTTTGATCAAAAAGACATCGTCATGAATGTCACGACTCCTTTGATTCCCAATGAAAAATTCAAAGTGATTGGGGATGATTATGTACAACCAATCTCAGTTTTATATCCTAATTCAGCTGAGACAGCTTGGGGGAACTACAACCAAAATGGTGCCTATGCAAATGATACTTCAGTCAACGTTGAAGGAAGCACAACACAACCTGTCGAAAATCTTAAAATCTTCGTCGAACATCCAGATTATTTGACACTTAGAAAAGTTCCAGAAGTGAACTATTATTACAAGATCGATCAAGATTACCGTATCGAGAAGGTTGAGGGAGGGTCCTTAGTTACTTTTATTACGCCAATCAATCGTTCAATTCAATTTGACATTGGATTTAATTATGTGCCAGACAGTCTCGCTTCTACAACGCGGATCCCAGTAGATAAAATTCCGATTAGTATCTCAGCGGATGGCTTGGATACTGTCAATACAACAGTTACCACTGGAAGAAAAAACTATTCAGAACAAACGTTGCAAGGAAGCAAAAATCAATTTTTAGTTAATGCCCGGCAAGATACCATCAAAGATCTGAAGGTAGAAACACATGTACCAATGAATACAGATGTCGTATTTTCCATTATCGATGTCTCCAATGATCAAGTGGAAGGGATTTATCCTCAATACTGGGCTCGGGGGCAATACAATACGCAAGTCATGAAAGAATCAGATCCGAATTACCCTACCATCACGCATGATGAAGCGACGAATTATTATACGTTCGATTTTGGGACAACTGATCACAGATACATCATTGCCTATCATTATGCAAATGGTTGGCAGGAAACGAAATCAATTCTGATACCGGGATTTGCTAAAGAACCACTGTATGGTAATCAACAAGGGTCATCGACGGTCACTGTCTCTAATACCGCAACAGACATTATCGATATTAGTCAAAGGACAGTTACTAGCGCAAAAAACGTAACCCAAGTCACTGTGAAAACGAAAAACATTGATGATGGAACAAAGAAAGTTGTAAATCCAACGTTCAGCTTAAAATCTATTGGCAACACCAATGGAGAAATCGATCCAAACTCCATCAGAATCTCAAATGTTCCTGATGATAGTTATAAAGTAGAGAAAGTTAATGGTGAGATTCAGCTGGTTTTTGCAAACTATGTGCTTAAGGAGAACGTGGAGATCAGCTATACCGTCCTTTCTCAAAACGCTGGTCAAATTTCTGCATCAGCCACCATTTCATCCGAGACGATTAATACATTGTCCGAAGCAAAGCGCACCGCGACATCCACTATCGCAAATCTGCAATTTTCAGCAGGTGATTCGGAAGGGATTATCTATAAAACGTCTGCTTTACTTGATGTCTTTGATACAGAAAGGCCGACAAAAAAGATTGCTGGAGTTTCATTAATGTTAATCAATCAGTTGACTGGAACTGTGATCAACACCACCACTGATCAAGTAGGCGAGTCACAGTTGACAGATATTTATACAGGTAAATACAAGGTATACGTTTCAAAAGTTCCTGAAGGATATGTTGTTCCAGAAGATATTCAATCTGGTATGGATGTAAAAGTCAATCGAACGGGTAACCAGATATCTATTGGAATCACACCAGAAAAAGATTTATCCAGTATTTCAGTAAAAGACAGCACATTATACGTAGGAGACACATGGCAAGCCGAGGACAACTTTGTCTCTGCGTCGGACAAACAAGGCAATAACGTAACATTTTCAAAAGTAACCATTAGCGGCGATGTTGATACATCAAAAGTAGGTAGTTATCAAGTGACTTATACCAATGGAACAGCTAAGGCAGTGGCAACGATCACCGTCGTGTCTGATCAAGCAACCGTGGTAGCCAAAGATAGTACGCTCTATGTGGGAGATTCTTGGCAGGCGGAAGACAATTTTGTATCCGTCACAGATAAAGACGGAAAAGCAGTATCACTCGCTAATGTAACCGTCACAGGTACGGTAGACACTACGACACCCGGAAAATATGAAGTCAGCTACCGCAATGGTAAAGTTGAAGCAATAGCTACGATCACAGTTTTAGCAGATCAAACAAGCGTCAAAGCAAAAGACAGCACATTATACGTAGGAGACACATGGCAAGCTGAGGACAACTTTGTTTCTGCGACGGACAAACAAGGCAATAACGTAACATTTTCAGAAGTAACTGTTAGCGGCGATGTTGATACTTCAAAAGCAGGTAGTTATCAAGTGACCTACAAAAATGGAAACGCCGAGTCAGTGGCAACGATCACCGTCGTGTCTGATCAAGCAACCGTGGTAGCCAAAGATAGTACGCTCTACGTAGGAGACACATGGCAGGCAGAAGATAACTTTGTCTCTGCGACGGATAAAGAGGGAAAAACGTTGTCAGTAGCTGAATTGGATATAACAGGGGATGTCGATACTACGACACCTGGCAAATATGAAATCAGCTACCGCAATGGTAAAGTTGAAGCAATAGCTACGATCACAGTTTTAGCAGATCAAACAAGCGTAGTTGTTAAGGACTCAGTAGTGTATGTAGGCGATCAATGGGAGGCTAAGAACAATTTTGTCTCAGCAACTGATCGTGAGGGCAATACCCTATCAATTGAACGACTTCTTATTGAAGGATCTGTTGATACCAGGAAGGTCGGTACTTATCAGGTGAACTATTCTGTTGTTTCAAATGAGAAAGTAGCAAATCCAGCGCTGTTTGAGCGCATATTTGGGACAACCAAACAATTGACTGTTACGGCAACGGCTACGATTCAAGTGATCGAAAAACAACCAGCAACCGACGATGGAAAAAAATCTAACAACAATGATCAAACTAAACCAGTTGATCCAAAGTCAAATGATGGAAGTAAACTGATCAAAGCAACTGCTAAAGATCGTCAACAGCGAGTTTTGCCAAAAACTGGTTCGAGTGACAATCAAGTTTATCCATTAGTGGGGATTGCATTCATTGGGCTTGTTGTTACCTTCTTCTTTAGAAGAAAGAAAAAAGCGAACGAATAAGCTTATAAAATTGGCTCAATAGCCAAGCAAGAAAGCAGCGAGTATTCGTTGCTTTTTTGTTGGTCCTTAGTAAGTTAGTCCTAGCAGCTGGCAAAAAAAGAGCTGACTATTCTTTTAACGTACCTGGTTGACTAGTTCGTGACTGCATGTCGTTTATTTAAAGGACTGCAATGAAAAATGGAACGAACAAATCAATGATGATTCGTTCGTTCCGTGGATTGTGTGGTCTATTTTAGTTGTTCTTCGGAAACATTCTCTAGGTAATCATCAACAGCCTTCAGAGTATCATCTAACGCACCTTTTTCAAAGGGCGAACGTAAGTGAGCTGTTTCGAGAATTTCAAGAAATGTTTGTGTACCGCCGACTTGACAAATGGCCAAATAATCTTGCCAAGCAGTAGGATCTTGGGCTACGATCGAACGATACCAAAATTGAAAGGCACAAACTTGAGCTAACGTATAGTCGATATAATAAAAGGGTGACTCAAAAATATGTCCTTGTCTAAACCAGTAAAGCCCGCGATCCAAATCAGGAAATTCACTGTAGTCACGTTCTGGACAATAGCGGCGTTCCAGGTCTCTCCAACAAGTTTTTCGTTGCTCTGGAGTCCAATCAGGATTTTCGTAGACTTCTTGTTGGAAGTGATCAACTAACACGCCGTAAGGTAGAAATAGTAGACTGCTAGCCAGATGGGCGAACTTGTACTTTGCAGTTTCCTCTTCAAAAAAAGCATCCATCCAAGGCCAAGCGATAAATTCCATTGACATGGAATGAATCTCACAAGACTCGAAATTTGGAAAAAGAATTTCTGGCTCTTTGATCCAACGAGACTGAAACGCTTGAAATGCATGACCAGCTTCATGAGTCAAGACATCTACATCAGCAGCAGTCCCGTTGAAATTCGCAAAAATAAAAGGAGATTGATATTCCTGGATAAAGGTACAGTAACCCCCAGATTGCTTGCCTTTTTTGCTTAAAAGATCCAAGAGCTCATGATCAACCATGAAGTCAAAGAATTCACCTGTTTCTTGAGACAGTTCATGATACATGGTACGGGCTTTCTCCACTAATTCGTTTGCGGTGCCTTTCGGTGTTGCATTTCCGTTCGGATAGACCAATGGCAAATCCGCAAAAGTGGCTTTTGATAGCTGATTACGTTTTGCTTGGCGGGCATACAGCTTTTGAGTGATTGGGACAACTTTTTCTAAAATTTCCTTTCGATAGGTTTCGATCATTTTGCGATCATAATCCCAGCGGTTCATTTGGACATCTGCAAAAGCAACATAATTTTCGAAGCCTAATTTATGGGCGATTTCTGTACGCACTTTGATCAATTCATCATAAATTGTGTCGAATTTCGTTTCATTTTCAGCAAAAAATGCTGTTTGAATGTTTATTGCTTCCAAACGAATTTCACGATTTTTGTGTTCAGTAAAAGGGCGTAGTTGTGCAAGGGTATAGCTGTCTCCTTGGAACTCCAGCTGGGCGGAAGCAATCAATTTGCCATAATCAGAAGTCAGTTGATTCTCTTTTTGGAATAATTCGATCAGTGATTCATCAAATAACTTCACGCGACTTTCAGCAAATAAAAAGAACGTTTCTGGATAGATAGTTTTTAATTCTTCCACTAGCGGTGAAGCGAGTAGACAACGGTAGAAACGAAAATCCAGTGATTCAAAATGAGGCTGGTACTCATTCCAAAATGTATCTTCTGCTTCATAATACGGATCCGTCGTATCAATTGAGTGTCGAATAGAAGCCAAGTTGACTGCCGTGTCGATCGTTCCCCGCAAATAATTTAATTCATCGATGGCTGTTTTTGCAGATTCAAGGTTGGCTGCTTCCTCAAGGTTGTGTAACGCTTCCAAATAATTGTGTTTGTAAGAATCAAAATCTGGTCGTACGTAAGTATAGTCTGAAAATTTCAATTAAATCCCTCCTCTTTAAAAATAATAGCATAAAATAAAAAGAAATAGGTAGTTCCAATAACACGTGTAGTAAGTTTTAAGATAGAATGATAAAATAGAGAGGAACAGTTTGCGAAAAAGAAGCAGCTGAAGAATCAATGGAGATGAAGAGAGGGACTATTATGACAGAAACCGTCAAGGTCAATGAGTTGGCTGAGGCTTTGAACTTAGAGATCGTCCAAGGGGATGAAACAAGTTTGGAACGGACAATCATCACCGGGGATATTTCGCGACCGGGGTTGGAATTGACCGGCTATTTCAATTATTATTCCCATGATCGATTACAACTATTTGGAAGTAAAGAAATTACTTTTGCTGAACGAATGATGCCGGAAGAGCGGTTGATGGTCTTGCGTAAAATGTGTTCAGAAGATACACCTGGATTCATTGTTTCCAGAGGATTGGCTATCCCAGAGGAAATGATCCAAGCTTGTGCAGAGCACAATATCGCAATTTTGCGTTCGCCTATTTCAACTTCACGATTGCTAGGTGAACTTTCGAGCTATTTAGATGGACGATTAGCAGCTCGAACAAGCGTACATGGAGTTTTGGTAGATGTTTATGGATTAGGTGTCTTGATTCAAGGAGATAGTGGCATCGGGAAAAGCGAGACGGCATTAGAGTTGATCAAGCGTGGACACCGGCTGATTGCTGATGATCGAGTAGATGTTTATAAGCAAGATGAACTGACATTGGTGGGAGAACCGCCCAAAATCCTCCAACATCTAATTGAAATTCGCGGAATCGGAATTATCGACGTCATGAACTTATTTGGTGCCAGTGCAGTCAGAGGCTATATGCAAGTGCAGTTGGCAGTTTACCTTGAAGCGTGGGCTAAAGATAAAAAATATGATCGCTTAGGTACGGATGATACAACTGTTCAGATTGGTGAAGTAGATATCCCGCAAATCAAGATTCCAGTAAAAACCGGACGAAATGTCGCCATCATTATTGAAGTTGCAGCCATGAATTTCCGGGCAAAAACAATGGGTTATGATGCGACACAAACGTTTGAGAATCGATTGACACAGTTGATCGAAGAAAATTCTGGAAATTAGAGAGGAACAGTTTATATGTTAGCTTTAGTAAATCGTGTTGCTTTTGAGTTGTTCGGTCTGCCGATCTATTGGTATGCGATCATTATTGTCTCCGGTGTCATCATTGCGATGTGGTTGAGTACGAGAGAAGCAGTCCGTGTGGGATTGAAGGCCGATGATGTAACGGACTTTATGTTGATTGGCTTGCCAGTTTCAATTATCGGGGGCAGACTGTATTACGTCCTATTTGATTTAGAACCTTATTTGAAAGATCCAATTCAAATTTTCAATACTCGTTCTGGGGGATTGGCAATCTATGGGGCTTTGATCGCTGGAGGAATATGGCTGTATTTCTTTTGCCGACGCAATTTTATTTCACCAGTGACCTTTTTGGATATTGCAGCACCTAGCGTGTTGTTGGCACAAGGAATTGGACGTTGGGGGAATTTCATGAATCATGAAGCTCACGGCGCAGAAGTCAGCCGTTCCTTTCTAGAAAGTCTCCATCTACCTAATTTTATTATTGATAATATGAATATCGATGGAGCTTATCGACAACCAACATTCTTATACGAATCTGTCTGGAATGTTTTAGGTTTTATTGTTTTGATCTTACTCCGTAAGAAAAAGGGACTTTTAAAAGAAGGCGAAGTCTTCCTAGGGTATCTGATCTGGTACGGTTTTGGACGCTTCTTCATTGAAGGAATGAGAACGGATAGTTTGTACTTGTTTGGACCGATCCGAGTATCGCAAGTCTTATCAGCTGTGTTATTCTTTGGTGCAATCATCGTCTTGATCTGGCGCCGTAAAAAAACAAAAGTAAAAGATTACAACCGTTCCTATGGAGAAAATGAATATGTAATCTAGCAGTTATTTTTCGGCAACTATGGTAAAATGATTGAGTGAAGTTTTATTGTAAATGAACAGAGGAGGTTTCCATCGTGAAACAAAAAATAGCCGTATTAGGCCCTGGCTCTTGGGGGACTGCGCTTGCGCAAGTGTTATCCGAGAATGGTCATGAAGTGAAAATTTGGGGCAACAATCCAGCTCAAATCGATGAAATCAATACGTACCATACGAATCGTCATTATCTGCCGGATTTGAAGCTACCAGAAAATATTTTAGGTGTTAAGGCTCTTGAAGAAGCGATCATTGATGCAGATGCCATTCTTTTCGTTGTACCGACGAAAGCAATTCGGGCGGTCGCTAAAGAGTTTGCCGAAAAGGCAACCAATCGTCCCGTGATCATCCATGCATCGAAAGGATTAGAGCAAGGAAGTCACAAGAGAATATCTGAAATTTTGGCAGAAGAGATTCCTACAGAGAAACGACAAGATATTGTTGTGCTATCCGGGCCTTCTCATGCAGAAGAGGTGGCTGTCCATGATATTACTACCATTACTGCAGCGAGTGAAAATGAAGAATCAGCAAAATATGTGCAGGAATTGTTCATGAATGACTATTTCCGTATTTATACGAACAATGATGTAATCGGGGTTGAGACTGGTGCAGCATTAAAAAATATCATCGCAATCGGTGCGGGAGCAATTGCTGGTTTAGGCTTTGGAGACGACGCAAAAGCGGCGATCATGACCCGCGGGTTAGCTGAAATCAGCCGACTAGGAGTAGCTATGGGAGCCAATCCATTGACCTTTATCGGTTTGAGTGGTGTTGGTGATTTGATTGTGACTTGTACGAGTGTTCATTCACGAAATTGGCGTGCGGGAAACTTACTTGGTAAAGGACACAGTTTGGATGAAGTATTAGAAAACATGGGAATGATCGTTGAAGGTGTATCGACGACAAAAGCAGCGCGAGAACTGGCAGCAGCTTTAGGTGTTGAAATGCCGATCACCGAAACCATTTATTCTGTTCTTTATGAAGGAAAAGCAATCGAACAAGCAGCCAAAGAAATCATGCTGAGAGATGGCAAAGAAGAGAACGAGTTTACGCTTGAAAAGTAACGATAAGGAGAGAGACAAATGAATGTAAAAAAAGCAGTTATTCCAGCAGCAGGATTAGGAACCCGTTTTTTACCGGCAACAAAAGCAATGGCTAAGGAAATGTTGCCGATCGTTGATAAACCAACGATCCAATTTATTGTTGAAGAAGCTTTACAATCAGGGATCGAAGATATTTTGATCGTTACCGGAAAAGCAAAACGCCCAATTGAAGACCATTTCGATGCAAACTTAGAACTAGAAATGAATCTGCAAGAAAAAGGCAAAACTGAATTATTGAAATTGGTCGAAGAAACCACAGATGTTAATCTTCACTTCATTCGTCAATCACATCCTAAAGGGTTAGGGCATGCTGTCCTACAAGCAAGAGCCTTTGTAGGAAATGAGCCCTTCGTGGTAATGCTTGGCGACGACTTGATGGAAGATGAAGTCCCATTAACGAAGCAATTGATCGATGATTACGAAACAACGCATGCTTCAACGATTGCTGTGATGGATGTTCCGCATGAAGACACATCAAAATATGGGATTATTGATCCTGGCATGCAAGTTGATAAAGGATTATACAACGTGAAGAACTTTGTGGAGAAACCTGCTCCAGACAAAGCGCCTAGTGATTTGGCAATTATTGGCCGCTATTTGTTGACCCCAGAAATTTTTGATATCTTAGCTAATCAAAAACCAGGTGCCGGCAATGAGATTCAGTTGACTGATGCTATTGATACGTTGAATAAAACACAACGCGTATTTGCTCGCCAATTTACTGGTAAACGGTATGATGTTGGTGATAAATTTGGTTTCTTGAAGACAAGCATTGAATATGGCTTGAAACACCCAGAAGTCAAAGACAGTCTAAAAGAATACTTGATTGAATTGAGTAAAGAATTAACACCAACTGAAAAAACAGCAACCCAGCCAAAACCAACAAAAGAGAACAAGTAAGAAGAACGCTTGCCGAACAACTGACGATCAATCAAAGTTGTTCGGCATTTTTTTGGTTTTGTATGAAAGCGGATAGATTTTAGTAAAAAAAACAAAATTCGCTAGTCTTTTATTTGTAGAACGCCGTTTGAAATGCTATTCTTAATATAAGTAAAAGGGGAAGGAGACATTTTATGACAGGAGGAGAGATTGCAGCATTGATCGCTGCGATTGCATTCGTCGTACTTGTCGTTTTTGTTGTACGATTATTGATGCAAGTAAGCAAAACGATGACCAAAGTGGATAAAACAGTGGAAGAAGCCAATACCACGATTCGAGTCATCACCCAAGACGTAGATATCCTTTCAAAAGAAGTGGAGGGATTGTTGGTTAAGACCAATGAATTGCTGCAGGATGTAAATGGCAAAGTTGCGACCATTGATCCGCTCTTTACTGCAGTAGCAGATTTAAGTACCAGCGTCTCTGAATTGAATAGTTCAGGAAAGAACTTGGTCTCGCGAGTTGGCAGTTTAGGTCGAACAACGGCTAAAGCAACTGTTGCTGGTAAAGTAGGTCAAACAGCAATGAAATTTTTCAAAGACCGTAACAAACAACAATAAGAGGAGGAATTTCAATGAGTAAAAAAGGTGGATTTCTATTAGGTGCAGTAATTGGTGGGACAGCAGCAGCGGTAGCAGCCCTGTTATTAGCACCCGAGTCAGGTAAAAACTTGCGAAACAAACTAGCCAAACAAGCCGATGATTTATTGGATAAAGCTTCTGATTATGGTGATATGGCTAAAGATAAAAGTACCGATTTAGTGGAGATCGCTAAAGATAAAGCAGCTAAACTTGGCGAACAAGCTTCAGGTTTTACTGATTCATTGACTGCAAAAGTAGATGACTTAAAAGATAATGCAGCTAGTTCTTCTAGCGATACAGTTGAAGAATTAAAAAAACAGGCAGGAGATTTATCTGAGCGCTTCAAAAAATCTGCTGACGAAGTCAAAAATTCTGCTAGTGATCTTCATGAAGACGTCCAAGAAACAGCAGAAGACATTTTTATTGATGCAAAATCTTCCGCTGCAGACATGAAGGAAACGGTAAAAGAAGGGGCAGAAGAGGCCAAACCAATCGTAGATGATGCTGCAAAAGAAACAAAATCAGCGGCAAACGAATTGAAACATGAAGCAAATAAAAAAGCGGCTGATGTAAAAGCAACAACAAAATCAGAAGCCAAAGATGCGAAAGAAGATTTTGAAGAAGTCAAAGAAGAATTAAAAGATAAAATGGAAAAAAATAATCCAGAAGCATAATCTTTCTCTTTTGAAAGTTAAAGGAGCTGCTTTTAATCGGTAGCAAAAAAACATCCAAACGAAGATAAAATGCCGAGCCGTGACAACACGGTTCCTGCGATCAAACAGATCACAGACGCATTTATTTCTAGTTTGGATGTGTTTTTTTAGCGAAGGCGCACATAGTTAAGCGTTTTTGATCTCTTGATCACATAGTGAGTAGATCCAATCAGATAGTTGGGAGAATTGAAAGCCATTTGCTTCAGCTAGTGCTACATTTATCGAATATTCAGGCGTGCCATTGTATTTTCCGGCTTCTCCGGTAGGTGATAAAAGTGGGTCAATGCCAGTTTCTTTTGAGACATAAGCTAAAATTTCTGCCAGTGAGAGGGTACCTTTAGCAGCAGCGTTGACGGGGCCTGTAAAGGAACTGGTTCCTAAAAATGCTAAAAATTTTCCTGCTTCTTTAGAATCGATAAAACTCATTTGATGGGAAAGATTGTCAATAAACATGGCTTTTTTTTGACAAACGGATTGAATATAGAAAGACAACCGTTTGGTATAGTCATCAATTCCCACCACATAAGGAAAGCGGACAAATGCCGAATTTTGTGAGTATTTTTGGCTTAAAATCTCCTCGACACTGCGTTTTCCTTCTGCATAGTTCACTTGTTCTGAGGTCACAAGACGATAAGCATGTGCTGTTGGATCAAAATCTTTTTCGACCAGATTGTCATGGAAAGTTGGATAAACAGACATAGAGCTTGTGACAATATAGCGTTCGGTAGTGACATGACGCATCAAAATATCAATATCATTGGAGGTATAGGCGATATTATCGTAAATCACATCATAAGTTTCTTTTGTCAAAATCGTTACGTTCGCACCCTGTGTAAGCAGTTCATTGACGAGATGTTTGCCAAAAAAGCGTGTCCCACCTAAAACCAATACATTTTGCGTCATAATCCATCTCCTTTTTTAATTCAATACTAGTAGCTCTTTTGCAGTTTTTGTAAACGGCACACAACCAGTTTCAGTAACATAGATACAATCTTCGATACGAACACCGACTTGTTCAGGAATGTAAATCCCAGGTTCGATGGAGAAACACATGCCTTCTTCAATCACCAAATCATTCCCGGTAATCAATGATGGAAATTCATGAACCGTTGTGCCGATCCCGTGACCCAATCGATGATTGAAGTATTCACCGTATCCATGACTTTCGATGACCCCACGAGCAATTTCGTCCAGTTGACCCGCAGTAATGCCTGGTCTAACAGCTGCTTGGGCAGTCAGTTCCGCTTCAAGGACGATATCATAGATATTTCGTTGCAATTCAGTCGGCTCGTGATAGGCAATGGTACGCGTTGCGTCGCTGCAATAGCCATTCCAGATCACACCTAGGTCGAAGAGAACTAGTTCATTTGGTTTGATTTGTTGTTTACCTGGAACCCCATGAGGGCTTGCAGCATTGGCACCTGCTAAGACCGTCGTATCAAAGGACATGTGGGAAACGCCGCGTTTTTTGAGTTGATATTCAATCTCTGCAACGATCTCCATTTCAGAAATACCTTCTTTGACAGCAGAAAAACCAATCTCAAAAGCGACGTCTGCCCAATTACCTGCTTCAAGCAATGTGTCGATTTCCGCTGCTGTTTTGGTTAATTGCATTTTCTGGATCACAGGAGTGATATCAAGTGAAAAATCAGTTCCTGGAAGGAAACCATTCAATGCTTCGAAACGTTCAACAGTCAAATCATTCTTTTCTAGTGCTAATCGTTTGAGGTGATAACGAGATTCTAGCTCTGAACAGATTTTTTTCCAAGGATCTTCACTATCTAAATAACCAATCACATCGTAGGGCCAGCCACTATTTTTAGCTTCTTCAACTTCTAAAGCTGGTGTAAATAGGAAAGGGTCTTTATCAGGTGAAAGAAAGAGTGCTAATACGCGTTCATGAGGTTCACTCTTGAAACCTGAAAAATAGGCAATCGTTGAAGGATTTGAGATATAAGCGACCTCAGCTTGATTGCTGGCTAACCACGTTGTCATTTCTTGTATTTTTTCTTTATTCATGAAAAAACCTTCTTTCAAGTATTCTTTCTCCATTTTAGCACGCTTTACTGGAGAATGCTTGTCCGTAAATATGTAAAATTGACTAAGTTTTCATGAAAGCGGAATTAAAACGGTTGCATATTCGCAAAAAGTTTGCTATTCTATCAAAGAAATGTAAATAAGATTTTCTGAAAACAGAATAAAGGGAGATATATCATGGAAAAACAAACAATTACGATTTATGATGTTGCTCGTGAGGCAAATGTTTCGATGGCGACGGTTTCTCGTGTCGTGAACGGCAATCCAAATGTTAAGCCAGCGACACGTAAGAAGGTTCTGGAAGTCATTGACCGCTTAGATTATCGTCCAAATGCTGTTGCACGAGGATTGGCTAGCAAAAAAACAACTACAGTCGGTGTAATCATTCCCGATGTCAGCAATATGTTCTTTTCTTCATTGGCTCGTGGGATCGATGACGTAGCAACGATGTACAAATACAACATTATCTTGGCGAATTCCGATGGCGATAGTATGAAGGAAGTAAACGTACTGAACAATCTTTTGGCAAAACAAGTAGACGGTGTGATTTTCATGGGTCATCGGATCACTGATGAAATCCGTGGCGAATTTTCGCGTTCAAAAACACCAGTGGTACTTGCTGGCTCAATCGATCCCGATGAACAAGTGGGGAGCGTGAACATTGATTATACAGCAGCTACGAAAGATGCAGTAAGTTTACTAGCCAAAAACAATCAAAAGATCGCTTTTGTCAGCGGTGCATTGATTGATCCAATCAACGGTCAAAACCGGTTGAAAGGGTATAAAGAAGCGTTAAAAGAAAACAACTTAGACTATTCAGAAGGCTTGATTTTTGAAGCGCCTTATAGCTTTAAAGAAGGCTTGGCATTAGTTGAACGAATCATGAACAGTGGAGCGACAGCGGCATATGTAACAGACGATGAACTTGCTATCGGTGTTCTAGACGGTTTGATTGACCGAGGTGTCAAAGTACCTGAAGAATTTGAAATCATTACAGCCAACAATTCTTTATTGGCAGAAGCTGCCCGTCCACGTTTATCTAGCGTGACACAGCCTTTATATGACATGGGTGCTGTAGCGATGCGTTTACTAACGAAAATGATGAACAAAGAAGAAGTAGAACAAAAAACAATTGTTTTACCATATGGTATCTCTGAAAAGAGTTCAACGAAATAAGTGAGAAAAAAGAAGAAACCGTTCTTAGGAGCGGTTTTTTTATTTACATATAGATATAAAAAAGAACAGGAGCAACGATGTGCTTCCCGTTCTTCAGGTAAAACAGATTTTGGCAAATGACTGTGATGACGTAATCAGTCATCCTCTTTCTGCTCGTTTTTCTTTTCTTCCGTTTTTTCTGCTTCTTTTTGATTATTGTTATTGTTCGTGGCGTTTTCTTCTTTATTGGTACTTCTAGAGCCATTGTTCGTGGCTGTATTGGTAGAAGTAGATGTTGTTGTTCGGCTAGGGGCGATTTTCTTCCAATAATCTGCATAATTGGCATTCGATCCGCCAATCCCAAATTCAAAGGATGCTTCTTTGGGACCGCCTTTTGTCCAATACGAAGTAACTGTGTCGCTTGGATTGGTTCTTCTTGTGTTATCTACTGTGACCGTGCCGCCTGGAAGTGTTCCTGTAGCCTTAGACACTTTGATCTTTTTGACATCATCGGATAACTCGAATTTTTTATCCACTCCAAAGACCTTCTGGTCGGATTGATAAATGCGATTGATCAAATAAGCCATGTATTGAGCGGTACGTGTTCCGGCACTACTATCGGTGGCTTTGTTGTCATCACGACCAGACCAGCTACTGATGGTAATGGAAGGAGTTGAGACCACGAGCCAAGAATCGGACCAATTGTTTGTCGAACCTGTTTTACCGACCCAATCGGCATTTCCAAGGTTCCAATCCAGACCACTAACAACGGATTTAAAGTTAGACGTCTTTTGTTCGTCAATTACACTGCGCATCATGTCATTCATGATTGATGCTGTTGCTTCAGAGAAGACTTGAACTGGTTTTTGTTCATGCTGATACAAGACTTCGCCTTCATTGTTCTTGATCGATTCGATCACATAACCTTCCTGGTAAACGCCTTTGTTTGCTAACGTTTGGAATCCATTGGTCTGAGTTAAAACAGTTACGTTGGTGACTCCTAAAGGAGCAGACTCATAAGCCCAACTATTGTCTTCAGGATAGTTCATCTTGCTCAAATAATTCTTATAAGAGAAGAATGGGTCACCTTCTTGCTCCCAAATGTCTTGAAAAATGTTTGTCGCAGCGATATTACTAGAGACTTCTAATGATTCTCGAATCGACATAAAGGTATTGGTTCCCTTATTTGTCGCGTTAACGATTGGTTCATCCGCATTTTCACCAGTGCGCCATTTAGCTGCGTAATCAGAGACCATTGATTCAGAACCCATCAAGCCTTCATCGATGGCAGGACCGTAAACGAGCATTGGCTTAATACTTGATCCAGCTTGTCTTTGGGCATCGAACGCATGATTGAATTGATTTTGCTGATAATCGCGACCACCAATGAACCCAAGCACACGGCCTGTTGCATTATCCATCATGACATTCCCAACTTCAATGGGCGCATCGCCCCAGTTATCCAGCATATAGCCATATTTGGACACAGCGTCTTGCATGGCATTATAGATGTTTTTATCAATGGTAGAGGTAACTGTGTAACCACCATTGACTAATTTTTGTTGTGCTAATTCTAAATATTTCTGATAGGTTTCTTCTTTACTGTATTCTTCTGCGCTAACTTTATCTTCGTCCGCCAATTGTTTAGCGATGATATCTTTGGCTTCATTGAGAACCGTATAATAGAGGAAACTCTGATCGGTCTGCTCAATGGCTTCTTGTTTTTTGAAGTCTTGTTTCAAATCATAAGCCATTGCTTCGTCGTATTCTTTTTTTGAGATGTCATGATTACGATACATACTAAAGAGGACGAAGTCTTTTCGATCTAAACCGGCACTGAGATTTTCTTTGATTTCACCAGTATTCGTGTACGGACTATAGACGATCGGGCTTTGTGGCAATCCAGCAATAAAAGCAGCTTGGGGAAGTGTAAGATCGGCAGCATTGACGCCAAATATTCCTTGGGCCGCTTCTTGCACGCCGGCAATATTTTGCCCTTTATTATTTCTACCAAATGGTGAAATATTTAAGTACATTGTGACTATCTCATCTTTAGAGAAAAACTTTTCGACTTCCATCGCCAAGAGAATCTCATTGGCTTTGCGTTTAAAAGTAGTTTCGCTTGAGAGAATTTGCTGTTTGACTAATTGCTGAGTTAATGTCGATCCACCGCCACCACCAAAGCCAGTTGCTTCAGAGAGGAGGGCACGGACGACCGCTTTAGGAACGACGCCATTATGCTGATTGAAATATTCGTCTTCTGTTGCAATGATCGCTTTTTTGAGATAATCAGAAATTTTATCTGAAGAAACCGATGTACGCATCAGATCTGATCGAATCGTGGCGATTTTACTACCATCCGCATAAGCTAGCTGTGAAGTCTCTGTGATGTCGGTTAATTCTTGCTGCAGTTCTTCTTTTGACGGGGCAGCGGTATCTTCTACTAAAAATGCAAAATAGCCAACACCGATACCTAGTGCGAGTGAACCGCCCAGAATCAAAAAGGAAATTGCGACTAAAAAGAGCGAATGGAGCACGCGCAAGCTGATATTGAAATAAAACCAGCTCTTTTTCGTACTTGGAGATTTTGGTTGTTTTTTCTTATTTTGGGGCAAAAATGGTCACCTCAATGATATTAGAATAGATTCCGTTGTATTATAGCAAAAATCAACGCACTTGGATAGTTTTGCTCGTTATCACAATCAAATTATAACAAATACGGGATTGATCCAAAATGGGATTAAGGCTTTTCTTTAGGCGGATTTTCAGTTAATATGAACAGTGAGTAATGATTTAGGAGGAAAAAAAATGAGTTCAGACTTTTTTGAAGAATTAAAAAGTCGTGGTCTGGTTCATCAGACTACTGACGAAAGTGCATTGATCAAACAATTAAACGAAGAGTCTGTGAAACTATATATTGGGTTTGATCCAACCGCTGATAGTTTGCACATTGGCCATCTTTTACCGATCTTGATGCTGCGCCGTTTCCAACAACGAGGACATGTTCCTATTGCATTAGTAGGCGGAGGAACAGGGATGATTGGGGATCCATCTTTCAAGGACCAAGAACGGCAATTAAATACATTAGATACCGTCAAGGAATGGTCTCAAAGTATCAAAAATCAATTGTCTCGTTTTATTGACTTTGAGGATCAAACGAATCCAGCAATTTTAGCCAATAATTATGACTGGTTAGGCGAATTAAAATTGATCGATTTCCTACGTGATGTAGGGAAGAACTTTACCATCAACTACATGATGAGCAAAGAAAGCGTAAAACGCCGCATTGAAACGGGAATTTCTTATACCGAATTTGCTTACCAATTGCTGCAAGCCTATGACTTCCTAAATCTTTATGATGAACATGGCTGTCTATTGCAACTTGGAGGCAGTGACCAGTGGGGAAATATCACGTCAGGAATTGAACTGCTACGTCGCGAACGAGAAGTCCAAGGGTTTGGTTTGACGATGCCTTTGATTACTAAGGCAGATGGTACCAAGTTTGGTAAAACTGAGGGGAATGCAGTTTGGCTAGATGCCGACAAAACAACACCTTACGAATTTTATCAGTTTTGGATCAATACGGATGACCGTGACGCTGTGAAATTCTTGAAATACTTCACTTTCTTATCACTTGAAGAAATTGCAGCAATTGAAAAAGAATTCTTAGCTGCACCAGAAACACGAGTTGCCCAAAAAGCGTTGGCCAAAGAAGTGACCACATTAGTTCATGGTGCAAAAGCATATGAGCAAGCTGTTCATATTTCTGAAAGCTTGTTCAATGGGGATATCAAAGGACTGTCTGCTGACGAAATTGCACAAGGATTCAAAGGGGTCCCAACCTATCAAGTCTCGAATGATGATGAGTTAAACATTGTAGAATTGTTGACTACTTCGAAAATCGAAGCATCGAAACGACAAGCCCGGGAAGATATCCAAAACGGGGCAATCTATGTGAATGGCGAACGCCAACAAGAATTAAATTACGTGATCAACGAAGAAGACCGTATCGGCGGCAAATATGTTGTTATTCGCCGTGGGAAGAAAAAATATTTCTTGTTGACATTTTAGCTAGTTGCTAGAGAGTGAAATGAGTAAAAAGCGAACCGCTGAGTGGGTTCGCTTTTTTTCAAATCAATAGAGGAGGAAACAGATCGTTTATGGGACAATTATTTTTGAATGCCGCTGGTCTCTTTGCAATGATCTTTTTGGGGTATTTTCTTAAACAGCTAAAGGTCCTATCAAAAGCGGATGGATCTATTCTGTCTCGGATGATCCTCAATGTCACTCTGCCAGCAGCAATCATTCTTAATCTTGCCGATATGCAGATCCAAATGGACGCACTGGCATTAATTTTAATTGCGGTAATCATCACGTTCGTGCAGATTATGACTGCCTTTTTCCTAACCAAAAAAGAGAATGATGTGTTACGTCAGTTTTCGATGTATTGTGGCTCCGGGTTCAATATCGGAAATTTCGCGATTCCTTTTGCACAAAGTTTTTATCCATTAGGAATCCCCTTGATTTCATTGTTTGATATGGGTAACAGTATTATGTTGGCAGGAGGCACCACCATTTTGATTGAGTATCTAATCGGGAAACGGACAGTTTTTGAGCCAGGAAAAATCATTCTTAATTTATTACGATCGCCAACCTTTACTTGCTATTTATTCATGTTGCTGATCCGCAGCTTTGGGCTCTCATTACCGCAAGGGGTGATCCAGCTAGTCCAACCTATCGGTAATGCCAATACCTTTCTATCGATGTTCATGATTGGTTTGTTTTTAGATTTTCGTTTACCGAAACATGCTGCTGCAACGGTAGGAAAGATTTTGAGTTTGCGTTATGGAATCGGTTTGCTATTATTTCTCTGCTTTTTCTTTTTACCTCTTCCCGCTTTTTTGAAGCCCGTGTTGTGTTTACTGGTATTTGCTCCAATTCCTTTATTCGGTGTGATCAATTCTGTATTGGCAGGTATGGAGGAAGAGGCAGTCGGCTTTGTGTCTTCTATCAGTTTCTTGATTAGTTTGCCTCTCATGACACTCGTACTGATTTTATTTGGATTGGCTTAATATAGTGGATAAAGTCAAAGAAAACGGCAAGCAAAAAACTAGCGTGAATGAATGTTTTTTCGCATAATAGACAAGACTTATTTTTAGGAGGAAGACAATCAATGTTAATTGGATCACATGTTTCCATGAGTGGGAAAAAAATGTTGCTGGGAGCGGCAGAGGAAGCAGCAAGCTACCAAGCAACTACCTTTATGATTTATACGGGGGCTCCACAAAATACCCGTCGTAAGAAAATTGAAGAGATGAATATTGCTGCTGGACAAGATTTCATGACGAAAGCAGGCATTTCGAATATTGTTGTCCACGCACCTTATATCATTAATTTGGGAAATACCATCAAACCAGAAAATTTTGGCTTTGCGGTGTCGTTTTTACAAGCGGAGATTCAACGAGCACAGGCATTGGGCGCAACGCAAATCACATTGCATCCAGGAGCTCACGTTGGTGCAGGGCCAGAAGCAGGTATCAAGCAAATCATCAAAGGATTGAACGAAGTCTTGGAAAAAGGGCAAACGGCTCAGATTGCTTTAGAAACGATGGCTGGTAAAGGAACGGAAATCGGACGCAGTTTTGAAGAAATTGCTGCAATTATTGATGGTGTTACGCTGAATGAGAAGCTTTCGGTGACGTTTGATACTTGCCACACCAATGATGCTGGATATAACGTCAAAGAAGATTTTGATGGTGTCTTAAATGAGTTTGATAAGGTCATTGGACTGGAACGTTTAAAAGTAATCCATGTCAATGATTCCAAAAATCCCCAAGGCAGCCATAAAGATCGGCATGCGAATATTGGTTTTGGAACGATTGGTTTTGAAGCATTGAATAAAATCGTCCATCATGAACAATTGAAGCAACTCCCAAAAATTTTAGAAACTCCTTATGTTGGAGAAGACAAAAAGAATAAAAAAGCTCCTTATGGTTTTGAAATCGCCATGCTGCAGCAACAAACGTTTGATCCAGACTTGTTGACTAAGATCATGGAGCAATGAACCACATTATCCTATGGCGTAAAAAAAGTCTAACCTAGTCTGGAACTGTTTCGATTATTGAAGAAAGAATGGGTTTAGCAGGAGGAATAGATGGAGTTTGATGAATTGATTACTTTCGCCCAAGCGAAGATTGCACCAAGAAAACTGTCTCCCTGGGCAGAATCAGGCGGTGTTGCAGCAGCCATCCTTACCAGAGAAGGGAACGTTTTTACTGGAGTGTGCATTGACACTAGTTGTTCTATGGGTTTTTGTGCAGAACATGCAGCTGCAGCAGCTATGATCACTGCGGGAGAACATCACATTGCAAAAGTTGTGGCTGTGGACTGGCAGGGGCATCCGATCTCACCTTGTGGTCGTTGCCGCGAGTTTCTCAGTCAGCTGTCTGAAGACAATCTTTCTGCGCAAGTCTTGACGAAGGCGGGCAGTCTGCCGCTTGCTCAGCTTTTACCACTTGATTGGAAAGACGGTCTTGTTTAACAGTAATAAAAAAATCTCAGGAATAAAGCTGTCCCATAACTGCTAGTTCGCATTGTTGGTTCGCTTATCATTCCTGAGATTTTTAATTTTTTATTAGAATTTTTTTGCTGCTTCTGCCACTTTTTCTAGGCCGGCTGCAATGATTTCTTCAGTTTTTGAAGGGTCTGCATTGTGACCTTCAATGATTACTTCATCGCTGATCGTCATGCCAAACATACCACCAAATACTTTTTCCATAAATGTAACAGCACTTTCCATGCCGCTCATTTCACCTGAGTAAACACCGCCACGGGCATTTAACAAGACAACTTCTTTGTCTTTCAATAATTGGTTCATAGATCCATCTTCATTGTAGGAGAAAGTGAAACCGGCTTGGAAAATATAATCGATAAATGTGTGCAATGCCGCAGGAATCGTCAAGTTCCACATAGGAAATGCAAAGACAATCGTATCTGCTGCTGCAAATTTATTCATGACGTCTTGACGGACGGTCATCAATTCTTGTTCTTCTTGGTTTAAATCTTGTTCTTGTGCTAATTTTCCGAATGCTTCGAACAATGTTTGTCCGATATAAGGCATTGGTTGTGCGTAAACATCAAAAGTAACTACATCTACTGCTGTTCGATCTAGATTTTCTACAAAAGTATCGAACATTTTTGCAGATACTCCGTCAGGACGGTTATTTGCTTTTACAACTAAAACATTTTTCATCAATTTTCCACCTTTTAGATATATTTAACATGTCACGAGAAATAGTTTACTATAAAATCATTTTGCTTACAATAAATAAGTGGACAATCTTTTTCTGATTTTTTTAAGGAAGTGATCCGTTGCTTTTGGTAAACTAGAAGTACTTTAGGAGGTGCACTGTGAAAATATTTCTAATTGAAGATGAAAAGTCATTAGTCAAAATGATTGAAAGTCAGCTGTCTCGCTATGCCTTCGAGACTTTTATTCCGCAGGATTTCGAAAAGATCTTGGAAGAATTTCATAGAATAGAGCCAGATTTGGTTTTGTTAGATGTTAATTTACCTTTTTTTGATGGTTTTTATTGGTGTCAAAAAATCCGCGAGCAATCCTTGGTACCCATTTTGTTTATTTCGGCTCGTGACGGTAATATGGATCAAGTGATGGCACTTGAGTATGGAGCAGATGATTTTCTGATCAAACCGTTTTCTTATGAATTACTCTTAGCAAAAATAAAAAGTCATATTCGGCGAGTATATGGAGACTATGCACAGAGCAATCGTGCTCGCCAACTAAAAGCTGGGGAATTGATTTATTATCCTGAGGCTTTAAAGATGAATTATCTAGAAAAGGAAGAAGTGTTAACTGTTCGTGAAGGAGAATTGCTTACTTTACTAATGATGGCTTATCCAGAAATGGTCTCCAGAGAACAGATCTTGAATAAATTATGGGACGATGAACGTTTTGTAGATGATAACACATTGTCAGTAAATGTTGGTCGTCTGCGAAAAAAAATGGTAAGTCTCGGTCTTGATGAACCAATCCAAACGATTCGTGGAAAGGGTTATGCTCTTTTTATTGCCGGGAGACCAGAATGAAAGAATATTTGAAAGTTCAATTACCAGCAATTGCTTTATTTGGGATGTCGATTGCTTTGATCCTTTTGCTCGTTTGGTTAGATGGGTATCGCAATGGTTTTGTGATCGGCTATGGCTTACTATTAGTGGGCTTGTTAGCGATAGGAGTTTTCACGATTGATTATCTCGCCAATCGCAGTTTCTACCACTATCTAAAAACAGGATTATCTGGAAGAAGCGCTGGTTACTTAGCTAGAAGAGTCAAAAAGCTTTTAGATGACGACCATCATCACGTACAAGAGCAACTAGCAGCGATTGATGCCCATCATCAAACCCATATCAAATTTATGAATATCTGGGTCCATCAAATGAAAACACCAGTCTCAGTCCTAGAACTGATGGCAGAGAGTAGTCAAATTGACCCTTACGATCTTTTAGCAGAGACGGATCGTTTGAAAAGCGGATTAGCCACAGCCTTGAATTTTGTTCGTCTGGAAGATTTTGAAGAAGACTTTTTGATTGAATCAACCTCCTTATTAGCATTGATCAAGCAAAGCATCGGTGAACAGAAGCGCAATTTCATCCGGCATGAAATTTATCCGAAAATTAAGGATGAGACTGATTTTTGGATAACAACAGACAAAAAATGGTTGCAGATTCTACTTTTTCAATTGATCAGTAATGCCATCAAATACTCGAATCCGAAAGCAACAGTCACTTTTGCATTAGATGATGCGAACAGAAGTCTGACGATTACAGATACAGGTTGTGGCATTTCAGCGGCAGATTTGCCACGGGTGTTCCGACCTTTTTATACCGGTGACAATGGACGGCAGCGGGGAGAAGCTACCGGTATGGGACTCTATTTAGTCTCTCTCATTAGTCAAAAACTCTCGATTACGGTTACGATTGCTTCTGAAGTCGGTCAAGGGACTGTCCTGCAATTAAAATTTCCCGAGAGCTAACGAAACTTACAAAATTGTAAGTTATCTTTCAAACAATCGATAAGTTTGTTTCAGAAAACCTGTTACACTGACAGCAAAGGAGTGAGTGCTATGGCTTTACTAGAGTTGAAAAATATCACTAAAACGTATACTGGTGAAGTATCTGTGGAAGTGTTGAAACAAATTGATCTCAAAGTGCCTGCCGGAGAATTTATTAGCATTATGGGTCCTTCTGGCAGTGGTAAAACCACCATGCTGAATTTAGTTGCGACTCTGGATCAACCAACATCCGGCTCGGTCATCATCAATGGCGCCCAACCGCTGACATTGCCAAAACAACAGTTTGCTGAGTTTAGACGCCGACAGTTAGGTTTCGTGTTTCAAAATTATAACTTATTGTCTCCGCTAAATGTGGCAGAGAATGTTATGCTGCCCTTAACATTGGATCGAGTACCGGTTGATGAGATGAAACGGCGCTGTGAAGCGCTTTTGACAGAGTTAGGAATCAATGACAAAAGAAAAAAACGGATCTATCAGTTGTCCGGTGGAGAACAGCAGCGTGTTGCGATTGCTCGAGCGCTGATACATCAGCCAGAACTGTTGCTTGCGGATGAGCCGACAGGTAATCTAGATTCTAAAGCAGCCCGTGATGTCATGGAAATTTTGAGCCGAATGAACAAACAGCGACAAGTGACAACGATGATGGTTACCCATGATCCCTATTCCGCAAGTTTCTCTGATCGTGTTGTTTTCATCAAAGACGGCAAACTTTACAATGAGGCCTATCGCGGAAGTGATCAGCAACAATTTTACCAAAAAATTCTTGATGTTCTTGCACATCTAGGAGGTCGCCGTCATGAATTTCAGACAGTTGATCATTCGTAATTTAAGAGGTAACTTCCGCACCTATGCTGCTTATTTCGTAAGCAGTACATTTGCTGCCATGGTTTTTTATATATTTAGTCTGCTTTTGTTCCATCCGCAACTAAAAGAAAACTTGTCAGCGAGCGATACCATTTCCAGTCTAGCTAAGATGGGATTAGCGGTTGCTTTAGTAGTAATTGCATTTTTATCTTTGATGTTTCTTTGGTACACCTTTGTTGTTTTCTTAAAACGTCGCAAACGTGATCTCGCGATCTATCTCATTTTAGGGATTGAAGAGAAGGATTTGCGAAGAATTCTATTTATTGAAAATGCGTTATTAGGATCGCTGGCCACCTTTCTAGGGGTTGGCTTAGGAATTTTGGGAACAAAGCTATTATTGCTTGTTGCTCAGAATGTAATGCATCTCAATCGCGGATTGTCTTTTATGGTTCCATTGACTAGTTTGGGATTAACAATCGGCGTGTATCTTTTGATGTTCCTGCTGATCTCATTTTTTAGTACGCGTGCTTTACAAGGGGAAAAGATCATATCATTGATCAAAGAAAACGAGAAGCCCAGGCCGGAGCCTGTGAGTCGTCGGATCTATGCATTCCTTGGGGTGCTTTTGCTCTTTGTCGGCTACGGATGTGTGTTTTATTTTTCTTTCAAAGCTGACGGTTTTTTGATTCTTTTATTAGGCGTTTTGTTGACGGTAGCAGGCACGATCTTGTCCTTCTATCAGTTTAGTGTTTACTTATTGAAACAACTTAAAAGAAGTCCTTCTTTTTTACAAGGAACACGCTTGTTAACGATTAGTGAATGGATTTTTCGTATGCGGGACAATGCGGCAATGTACAGTCTGATCGCCATTAGTACATCAGTGGCTTTTGTAGGAATAGCAGTAATGATGGCGATTGGCAACACTTCGTTTTCTTCGATTCAAGGAATTAGTGTAGCGTATGTTTTTTCGGAATACGAAAAAGATGAAATAGGTAAAACGAAGGCGTTTGAAGTGAAAGAAAAATTGGAAGCGCAAGGCTATCATCCGGTTATGGAACAAGTGGATCTCATTGAGACCTACACAAATCTTGAAAATCCAGCGATTGCTACTGATCCATATTACATGAACAATGCATTTTCATTGATGAGAGAAAGTGATTATCGCAAATTGATGAGCCAAATCGGAGAAAAAGCTGAACCTGTTATGGATGATCAAGTGCTTGAACTTAGCAGCAATTATTCAAGACGTAAAGAACTGTTGTCGGTTGACCAAAGCCAACGACAACATGTGTATCCGCTGGAAATTGGCGGAGATAGCGATTTTCAGCAAGATATGACGATCGTTCATAGTCCCTCAATGCTTTCGTTGAACTATTTTGGCCTTGGTGTTGTAACTGATCAAACTTTTGAGAAGTGGCAAAAAGAAATTGGTGATTCTGAAGATTCGGGAGGATTTGTTTGGTTAGATTACCCCGAGTGGGCAGACGATCCTACGTTAATTGATGGTATCAATCAGCAAATCGATCAAGAAAATAAAGAAACAGATGAAAAAGTATCCGCTATCTACGATGAATTAGGAGCAGACAAAGTCAACGAGATGTCCGATGAAGAGTGGTCAAAAGCACTTGAAGGCATTCCGTCTCATATTGGTTATCAATCAAAATACAAAGTTTTCCAGGAAACACGTCAAGGCAATGGTCTCATTTTAATGATCACTGTTTTACTGGGCTCCGTTTTCTTTATTTTCTCTGCATCAATCATCTATTTCCGCCTGTTTGCGGATCTTGACAAGGACGGCGCTTACCATCGCTCTTTGCATGTGCTTGGTGTTTCACCAAAAGAACGGCATAAAATTCTGCGTCATCAGCTACAAGTTATGTATTTTTTGCCAACTATCGTGGCAATGATTCATTTTGCTGTTGCGATGACCGCACTGCGTTTATTAGTTGAATTGCCCGTTTGGCAGTTCTATGGTGAAATCGTAGGTATTTACTTATTGTTCCAAGTTATTTTTTATATTTGTTGTCAACTACGTTATAATCAACAAATTGATCGCTATGCAGATCCAACAGAATAATCAGTCAGTCTTTTTACAAAACCTATCGCTTTGTTTGAGTGATAGGTTTTTTTCTGTGAAAAGCAGATGATTAATTTGAAAGTGAAGCCCTGCCTTGTGATATAACTCGCACAGTTCGTATGACTTGCTTCTGAATTTTCCGTAAATTATACTGGCGGTGACCTATTAACTATCAGGGAGGGATCACATGCTTTCAAAGATTGCAAAAGTACTTGTTGCTCTGTTGCTAACTATCCCCATTTTTACCGGTATGGAAATCGTATACGGAGAGACGGATGTGGGGGCAAACTTAATCACTGATGTATCCGTTGTCAATAGTCAGAATCAAGAAGTGACGACTTTAGATGAAGACGAATCTTTCAAAATTGATCTCAAATGGAGTCTCGAAGGATTAGGTGACTTAAAGGCCGGGGACAAAGCGACGATTATCCTCCCAGTAGAGATTGAAGGTGTCAATAATAGCTATGAACTGTATGATGAGAACGGTCATTTAGTAGTAAATCTCACCCAAGTTGGGAATCAGCTTACTTTTGTATTTACTGAGTTTGTTGAGCAGAACAACAATGTGCATGGAGATTTTTACTTTTGGACAAAATTTAGTGAAGACATTACCGTCGATCAGATCAATCAACTCGATTTTGAAACAGTTAATGGAATTAAGACAATTCCTTTATTTATTCGAGGGGTTGAGGATACTGGAACAGGTGCATTACTTACGAAACAAGGGCTTTATCTAGGCACACAAGAACCCAAACGAACGATTGATTGGCGTATTTATATCAATTCTTATGATACGAATAAGGTTTCAATTAAAAATGGGAGATTCATTGATACTCTTGGACCCCATCAAGCATTGATCAGCACCACGGCACGAGTGGTGTAAGGTCCAAGCGTAACTAATCCCACTTATGTTGACCAAGTCCCAATTACGCTTAATTCAGACGGCACTTTTGAAATTCCTTTGCGGGATACGAGTGAGAGAATCTATATCACCTATAAAACAGAAACTGATGGGTCTTTGGAGCAATATACAAACAAGGGAACCATTCAAGCATTGATCAATGATTCAGCAGCAGTCCACACAACTACTGGCTACACGCCGAAATATGGAGGCGGGGGCAGTGGTACCGGAGAAACGAGCACTTCAAGCGAAAGCACGACCGAAAGCAGTGAAAGTACAACAAGTAGCACAAGTAGTGAAAGTACGACCGCAAGCAGTGAGAGTACAATGAGTAGCACAAGTAACGAAAGTACGACCAATAGTTAAGTAGCGAGAGTGCGACTTCCAACAGTAATGGTAATAGCGTGGACAACTCTTCATTATCCGCTCCTAAAGTAAGTCAGAGTGGGGCACCGCCAAAGAATGGAGGGAATCCTCAATTACCGCAAACCGGAATGACCAATGATAAATGGATGATTCTCGGGGGCATGCTTTTGATTTCTTACGTTATCTATAAACGAAAATAAAAAGAAAAAATGAATTGGAGATTGGATGAACGTGTGAATGTATCGTTTCAAATCTAATATCCTTACAGATTTAAAAGGCTGAACATAAGAAGAGACAAAATATTGATCTAGTTAGTGGTAGTTTGCTGCTGGATTTTTCGAAGAATTCGCTGCGACTTTTTGTCTTTCTTGTGTCAGTCTTTTTTGGTTGTTTTCTGAAAAATGCCAATTTCCACCTGATTCTGTCTTTTTTTTGGCGCGTGGTTAACTAAAAAAACTACTATAATCTCATTATCAAGTTAACCTGAAATAGATTTAGGAAGTGAGCAAATGAATAAAATCCCCTTGTTGATTGCCTTTTTTATTATTTTACTTATTGTTTTCTTTAAAATAGATAGTTTGGCAAATGAACGAGCTCCCGGTAAACTATCTTTGACTTTACGAACGAACCGTATCATTTATGATGAGCAGTCAAAGTGGATCACGATACCTATTCGTCCGAATAAAACACGATCAGCCAAATCGGTTCGAGCAGTGTTAACTTATGGTTGGGATGGTAAGGGTACTGAGAAAAAGGTCATTGGTGAAACGACTTTAACGAATGTAGAATGGGTTTCCGGTATTGAGAATTTTTTAAGAATTCGTGGAGATTTACCAATGTCTGAGATCAAGTGTAAAAACAAAGTGGATTTAGTGATTGTTTACGATGGTGACGTTACAACTATAGAGAATTTAAAGCCAAGTAAATGGAGTATTGTTGATCTACCGTCTTCTTCTGAGAGTTCCAGCATTGACACTAGTATACTTAAGGAGACGAGCAATCCCAATAGTCTTTCCTCATACGATAATAATGATGAAAATTAATTGTGGCAGGACAAACACTCAGAACAGAAAAAGACATTTAAGAAGTTCATTTAATATTGTAAATAAAAAAGCGGTCGCTGCTGATAATGAAGTAAATAAAGAATAGTCAGATTGGCATGTAAACTCTCCTGAGAGATTGTCGCAAAAAGGCAGAACAAGCAAAATGATTGGAAATTTCTTCCCCAGAAATGAACAGTTACAATTTATTCGGCTCAACAAATCGCAAGATTTGTTGAGCTGATATTTTTTAATAAAAGACTTTGACGGGTAGTTTGACAATCGTTCCTTTGAAGTGGTATGATCGCAAAACATTCACTAACTTACAATATTGTAAGATCTTTTTAGTTGTCCAGATGAAATCAAACTTAAATGAAGGCAAAGTTTGAATAACTATTTAAGCGAGGGTCAATCAGTGTTTCATGTATTATTTGACACAACAGAAAAACAAATCAACCAGTTTCTCACCTATTGTTATGAAAGGAATCAAACAATTTATTCAACCAAAGAGCTGATGGCTGTGTTTAACTATAAAACTAGCAAGCTATTGTCTGTTATTCAACAGGTAGAATTATTTCAGGAGCAATATTCTGAGTATACGGTTAATTATCAATCAGAATCAAAAACTATCAAGATAGAATTTTCACCTAGATTTCTGCTAAGCAAAGTTTATGCAATCTTGGTGGAAAGAACTGTCGGATTTACCTTTCTTGATTTGTTGTTTAAGGGAAAGTACCACTCATTAGAGCAATTAAGCCAAGAGACATATAGCAGTTTACGGACGATTCAAAGAAAATTGACTGAATTGAATCAAGTGTTAGCAAATTATCATTTATCATACAGTTTAAGAAAAGGAAATCCACTTGAAGGAAAAGAGTACTACATACGTTATTTTTATCATGTCATGTATTGGCAGTTGTTTGATGAAACGGACTCAGATCTTTTAGCAACGATAAGGGACAAGCAAACTATTGCTACTCAAATTGAGCGTCACGCTCCTTACATGCGAAAAATTGATTGCAATAAATTTTTATCTCTGCTGGCTATTTCATTGCAGCGAATCAAACAGCGACATTTTATCGTAGAAATTCCTGATGAAATAACGACTTTCGAGCATCCATTGATGACTAAAAGAAAGTTCACCGAATGCATACTGGCACCTTTTTTTCAGGCAAATGTTTACGCTGTGAGTGATCTCACGGACGAAGAAATCAGTTTTCTTTATTTTATGTTTGCAGTAATGAATACATATTTGGAAGAGGATCTGACTGAAATCCATCAGAATTGGTTTGATAATGAGCAGTATTCGACTGAGGAGATCATTATTGACAAACTGTCTGCATACTTTGATTTGGCACTCACTTCGAAAGAAAAAAATTATTTATTGGTCAACTTACTCATGATTCATTCCTACTCATCAGTTTTTGGAACAGAACATAAAATAGATGGGTTTGGAAAACAAACGAGGGAAAGTGAGCTTGAAGCTTATTTCCCAGTCATGTACCCAACGATGAGACGATTTTTGATCGCAATAAAAAGAGAAATCCCTCCACTTGTCGGGTTTGCAAAGAAGAATGATCGTCTTATCTTTCAATACTGCATGCTCGTTCGAACAGTCTTTATTAAATATGAGCGTCCAGTAACTTTTTCTATTCAATCGAAATTTGACAAGACACAAGAATTATGGATCAAAAATCGATTGTTGAACACCTCCCATCGAGCAATCCAGCATGTTCCTTCAGTTGATGAACCAGATATTCTAATCAGTGATTACCCAATCTATCGCCAGCTAGGGGCAAACAAACAAATGGAGATTTTTTATTGGAATGGTCAGCCCACCAGCAGTGACTGGGAACGTTTGAAAGAAAAGATTCATAAAATTCGGAGCGAAAAGCATAAACAGGTTTTTGACAGCCTAAGTTTCCATCAGTTTTCCTAGCAGCAGATGAATTATTCACATTTCGGAGAAAACACCTCTTTATAAATTTATATGTTCAGTCCAATTCCATCATTTGTTAAATGACAATTTGATTTCTACTACGTTTATTTTTTATTAAATCATGTCATTAATTTAAAATCCCAATTTGATGAAGCTGGCTCGTATTCTTTGAAGTTCATTCGGAAGTAAGAAGACCAAATTGAAAAGATCATTCTTTTTCCTGTTGACTTTTTAATACTCTAGTGGGATGGTAGTAATAACTATTATCATGAAAGTAAAAAAATAGCGAATAGGAAGTAGGGATGAAATGACAGAAATACTAACACTGAAAAATGTATCGAAACTGATTGGAACCAAGCAAATCATTGATAATGCTTCTTTCTCAGTGGAACAAGGGCAAGTGGTCGGGTTATTAGGACCGAATGGTGCGGGTAAGACGACGATTATTCGAATGATCGTTGGCTTAATGAAGCACAATAAAGGCTCAATTACGATCATGGGGAATTCCCTAGAAACGTCTTTTAAAGCAGCCATTGCCTCGGTAGGAGCGATTGTAGAAAATCCTGAGTTCTACAATTATCTGACTGGTTACGAAAATTTGATGCAATACCAGCGCATGGCGAAGACAAAAATGACGGCAGTTGAGATGGATGACTTGATTCGCCAAGTTCATTTAGAAGAATATATCAATCAAAAAGTCAAAACGTATTCACTAGGGATGCGCCAACGATTGGGTGTGGCACAGGCATTAATCCATCGTCCTACTCTCTTAGTATTAGATGAGCCAATGAACGGACTTGACCCAAAGGGTATGAGAGAGTTTCGGGAAATGATTCTCATGTTAAGAGAACAGGGTGTTTCTGTTTTAGTATCGAGTCACCAATTAAGTGATATCGAACAGATTGCAGATCATCTGATCGTTGTCCAAAAAGGGAAAGTGACCCATCAAGTCGCGATGGATACCTTGAAGGCAGAAAAAAGCCTACTGATCATCAAAACAGATGACGATCAGGAAGCATTAAATGTCTTGAAGACTAAATTCCAAATCGATGGGCTTGCTTTGACGGATGGATTACAGATTTCACTTGAAACGGATAATCGTTCTGAGATCGCTGCTGCCCTCGTTAATGCAGGGATTGGTTTAAAGGAAATGAAATTGCAGCAATCTTCGTTGGAAGAAACATTTTTGGCTTGGACGGAAGAGGGAGGGCTCTAGAATGAGGACACTAATAAAAAATGAATGGATCAAAGTCACGAAAAAAAAGTCCACATGGATCATGTTGGGACTTTTGGTGGTTTTAACATTCGGACTCACCTATGTGGTCCGCTTAGGCTCGCCTGATACTAAAGCCAACGATCTATTTATTTTTCTAAGCGACATGACGTCATTTTTGAATTTATTTGTTGTTATTGTGGCAGCTTCAGCGGTAGCAGAAGAATTTAGTCGAGGGACCATCAAGTTTTTGTTGATTCGGCCATTTTCAAGAAGTCAGATATTAGCCGCAAAAGCCATCAACACACTCTTATTTGCTTTGCTTGGCACACTGGTTTTATTTCTAAGCAGTTTTCTTGCCAGCAATTTGTTTTTGGTATCTGAATCTCCCTTCACATCAACGGATTATAATCAATTGCCAGCTATAGTTGTGGCTCTTGTCTATGCAGCAACGAATTTACTGTTGATTGTATTTTATATGACCATGACTCTGTTCATCTCTGCCGTCATTCGCTCTCAAAGTATGGCAGTGGGATTAGGAGTAGCTGTGTTGTTCGGGAGCAGCATCATCAACTCCATCATGCTTTTTGCGATAGAAAAATATCCTTGGTTGAAGTGGAATCCATTTAATTTTATGAATATCAAAGATACGGTTCCCACATTATTGCATCAAACGGATATGCAAAATGCAATAATTGATCCGGGTTTGAATTATTGGGAAATGACGATTGGACTTTTGTTATACAGCTTATTGATCTACTTTTTGACAAACTGGTTGTTCAACAAACGAGATGTGGCATTAAGCTGATATATAGAGGGAATGTTTTTGGAGAAATCCTGCTTTCTCTCTTTCTTTTTGTATTTTTTTCTAGTAAAATGATTCATTGAGAGTACAAGAGAAAGGAGAGATTTCAAATGGTTAGTTTAGGAATTGTAATCGTGATCGCTGTTATCGCGGTATTATTAGGCGCTGTCGGCGGCTTCTTTTTGGCGCGTAAATATATGCAAGATTATCTGAAGAAAAATCCTCCCGTTAATGAGGATATGTTGCGTTCGATGATGATGTCAATGGGCCAAAAGCCTTCTGAGAAGAAGATTCGGCAAATGATGCAACAAATGAAAAACCAAAAATAGGTTTTTTAGCGCAAAAAGCGGGCTGATCCCATCAGCTCGCTTTTTGTTGCGAGTCACTGCGATTGACCGCGTCAGCGAGGCATGCAAGTTCATCTTAGTGCTTTTCGCTTAGAAGAACTGTAAGCGAAGCAGAGCGTAGATAAGCAAATGAGGAGGAATACCTCGTGTTGCGAGTCACTGCGATTGACCGCGTCAGCGAGGCATGCAAGTTCATCTTAGTGATTTTCCCTTAGAAGAACTGTAAGCGAAGCGTAGATGAGCAAATGAATTGTGCCTATCGTTGGGTAGGTAACAAAACGTGTTTCGCGAGGAATTGAAATGTAACTACATCGGAAGGTCAGTCATTGCCAAAATAGTCCGAAAATTTCGATGATTCAAATCGTAGCCAACAGGAGTGAATAATAGGAGGGTGTTATGTCGATTTTTAGAAAGTTAGGTTGGTTTTTTAGACAAGAAAGGAAACATTATTATATAGGAGTAGCCGCATTGGTTTTGGTGGCTCTCGTTCAATTAGCGCCACCCAAAGTGATTGGAATCATTATTGATGAGATCGCAGAAAAAGAGATTTCGATAGAAACGATTTTATTTTGGATAGGTATTTTGCTTGCCGCTGCATTAGCACAATATATTTTTCGTTTTGTCTGGCGGATAAATATTTGGGGGAGTGCTGCACGCTTGGAAAAAAGCTTACGTCGTCAATTATTCGATCACTTCACCAAAATGGATCATCTTTTCTATCAAAAACATCGAACTGGAGATTTGATGGCCCATGCCACCAATGATTTGAACGCCATTCAAAACGTTGCTGGGGCGGGTATTTTAACCTTTGCGGATTCGTTTATCTCTGGAGGAGCAACGATCATCGCCATGATCCTTTTTATCGATTGGCGTCTGACCTTGATTGCGTTGATTCCTTTGCCATTTCTTGCGGTCATGGCTAGAGTGTTAGGCAGCAAACTACATGATGCTTTTCGTGATTCGCAAGAAGCTTTTTCAGCGATTAATGACAAAGCACAAGAAAGTATTACTGGGATAAAAGTCATCAAAACGTTTGGACAAGAGACAGAAGATATTCAAGATTTTCAAGCCAAAATTGATGATGCCATCATCAAGAACCGTAAAGTCAATTTTTTAGATGCACTTTTTGATCCTTTCATTACATTGATTATCGGTGTCTCATATGTCTTAACGATTATTGTGGGTGGTCGTTTTGTCATGTCAGGAGAGATATCGATTGGCCAATTGGTTTCATTTATTAGTTATATTGGTATGCTGGTTTGGCCTATGTTCGCCATTGGCCGTCTGTTCAATGTTTTAGAACGAGGGAATGCCAGCTATGATCGGGTATCTGAATTGCTGGGGGAAAGAACCCATATTGTTGAAAAAAAACACGCGATCCAAGAGCCGGCTCAAGGTAAAATTGAAGTGGCGTTAGACGCTTTTCGCTATCATGATGCCGAAGAAATCACGCTGCAACAGATAGCATTTACCTTACATGAAGGACAGACATTAGGAATCGTTGGCAAAACCGGTGCAGGTAAAACCTCCATTTTGAAGTTGCTGATGCGGGAATATGATCATTATGAGGGTGACATTCTTTTTGGCGGGCACAGCATCAAAGATTATACTTTGAATGCGTTATTGGGCTCTATCGGGTATGTTCCCCAAGATCACTTTCTTTTTTCCATGTCGATTCGAGACAATATCCGTTTTGCGGTACCCCAAGCACCACAAGAAGCGGTTGAAGCGGCTGCTGATTTGGCGTCAATCAATGATGACATCAAAGCATTGCCAGAAGGATACGAAACAATGGTCGGTGAACGAGGGGTCTCATTATCTGGCGGGCAGAAACAGCGGTTGTCCATCGCACGGGCATTGATTGTTGATCCAGAATTACTGATCTTAGATGATGCCTTGTCAGCTGTCGATGCCAAAACAGAAGAAGATATTTTGCACAAATTGCGAGACTATCGAAAAGACAAAACAACGATTATTTCTGCGCATCGGCTAAGTAGTGTGAAGCATGCCGAAGAGATCTTAGTTATCGATGAAGGAAGAATCATCGAGCGAGGGACCCACGAAGCCCTGTTAGCCAAAAATGGCTGGTACAAAAAAATGTGGGACAAGCAACAACTGGAAGCCAAAATTGAAGGGAGTGAAGTATAATGGAACGTCAAGAATCTGAATGGTCAAAATCAATTCCATTTAAAGAGCAAAAATTGATCATCAAGCGGATGTTACAATTTGCAAAACCCTTCAAGAAGACATTTTTTGCAGCCATTTTCTTTGCTTTTCTCTTATCAATCGTCAACATTCTCCTGCCTAGAATTCTGCAGACATTCATGGATAACTATCTGACACAACAGTCAGCAACCAATCAAATCATCTATTTCTTTGCGGGTCTCTATTTCTTTGGGGTAGTCATCAAAGCAGTCATCTGGTTTTTTCAATGGTTTCTATACTCGATGGCTTCCTTGCAGACGTATCAATATGTGCGGACCAAGTTATTCGAGAAGCTGCATAGTTTAGGTATGCGGTATTTTGATCAGACTCCAGCAGGTTCGATTGTGTCGCGGGTCAGCAATGATACCGAAACATTGTATGAATTCTGGTATGTGTTTTTGATGGTTTTGACTGGTATTTTTGCAGTCCTATCTTCTTTTGCCGCCATGTTTCAGATCAACGTAAAAATTGCTTTATTGAATCTGATTTTCTTACCTATCTTGATGATCGTCATCTGGTATTATCAAAAATTCAGCTCCCGAATCTATCGTCAAATGCGAGAAAAATTAAGTCAATTGAATACGAAATTGAACGAGTCGATCTCGGGAATGCAGATTATCCAGCAGTTCCGACAAGAAGCACGTCTGAACCGAGAATTTGAGGAAACGAATGATGAATACCTCAAGACAAGGTATGCAATGATTCGTACTAATTCGTTGCTATTATCGCCGATCATCAATTTTCTCTATGCGATTGCAGTTGCGATGTCATTAACGTTGTTTGGGTTTGATGCTTTGCATTCTCCGATTGAAGTGGGGTTGATTTATGCTTTTACCACCTATGTCCAAGGCTTCTTCAATCCTATGACACAGATGATGGATTTTCTCAGCGTCTTTACTGATGGCATGGTGGCTGGTAGCCGTATTCTTAAAATCATGGATAATGAAGAATTTACCCCACAACAACATCCGGATGCGAATCAAGTCATTGAACAAGGAAAGATTGAATTTCGTAATGTCAGTTTTTCTTATGATGGAGAAAATCATGTATTGAAGAATATTTCCTTTACTGCTTATCCAGGAGAAACCGTCGCTTTGGTGGGACACACTGGTAGCGGCAAAAGCTCGATCATTAATGTTTTAATGCGCTTTTACGAATTTGGTGAGGGACAAATTTTGATTGACGATCATGATATTCGCGATTTTACGATCGAAGAATTACGAAAAAAAGTCGGATTGGTTTTACAAGATGCTTTCATGTTCTATGGAGATATTTCTGACAATATTCGTTTATTGAACCCAGAAATCAGCGAAGAACAAATCCGAGCAGCAGCGAAATTTGTGCAAGCAGATAAATTTATCGAAAAACTGGAGGGCACTTATCATGCCAAAGTGATTGAACGGGGCGCTAGCTACTCCAGCGGGCAACGACAGTTGATCTCATTTGCTAGAACGATGGTGACTGATCCTAAAATCCTCGTTTTAGATGAAGCTACTGCCAATATCGACACCGAAACAGAAGGATTGATCCAGGAAGGGTTGGCGAATATGCGACAAGGGAGAACTACGATTGCCATCGCCCACCGATTATCCACGATTCGGGATGCTGAATTGATTTTAGTTTTAGATAAAGGACGTATCGTCGAACGAGGAAACCATGATTCATTGTTAAAACAGCAAGGCCTTTATGCAGATATGTATAAATTACAGTCCAGTGACGTGTGATTAGTCGGGAATATTTTTTGCTGTTTCCTTCCAGTGGACACTAACTAATTACTAGAATTCCATGTATCCATCACTCCATCACTTTGTTGGTGTTGGCTTGGGAGCGGGTATGTGGGGTTCTTGTTTTTCATCGATTCATTTTATAAAAGGAATCAGGAGGAAGTAAAATAACGAATCCTTTTTTCGGTCAATGTATTGATAGCGTTTTCTCTGTTTGCTATCATAAGGATAAGTTAATCATTCGTATGGATAGTGATTGTTGAAAAAACAAGCTAAACCTGATGAAAGTAAGGCTATTTGGTCTGCTCTCATTAGGTTTTTTTTCTGGAAAAAAGGAGTATGGATCAAAATTGATTTGAATGGCTATCTCGTATAAAACTAGGTTAGTACGTCAATAATCAAGTGGGGGTAAAACATGAAAATCAGTAAAGTGTTAAACAATAATGTCGTGATAACTATTGATGAAAAACAAAACGAAATTATTGTGATGGGAAGAGGGATCGCATTCAAGAAAAAAGTTGGTGACGATATCAGTGATCAAACGATCGATAAAGTATATCGTTTAGAAAATCGTACAATTGCTTCCCAATTTCAGGAATTATTGGCCGACTTGCCATTAGAATATTTGGAACTTTCGAACCAAGTAATCGAATATGCAAGAGAAGAGTTGTCCTCACCGATCAACGATTCGATCTATATTTCTTTACCTGATCATTTACATAGTGCAATCGAGCGTGCCAAAAAAGGGATCGTTGTCAAAAATGTTCTTCTCTGGGACATCAAGCGATTTTTTCCAGATGAATTCAAAATCGGAAAACGAACGATTGAAAAAATTAGTGAGCGCTATGGGATTGAGTTGCCGGAAGATGAAGCGGGTTTCATTGCACTGCATTTGGTAAACGCTCAAACAGAAAACAATGATCAAAGCAATCTTTATGAATTGACGAAAACAATGCAAGATATCATCAATATCGTCAAATACTATTTTAAAACAACTTTCGATGAAGAATCGGTTTATTTTTATCGTTTTACTACGCATTTGCGTTTTTTTGTTTCCCGCATGCAGAACCACTCTACCCATGCGGAAGAGACTGACGATGAGCTCCTTGAGATGGTAAAGATAAAATATCGCAACGCCTATCAATGTGTGCAAAAAATCAAATCATTTCTGGTAACGAATTATCGTTACGATATGTCCAATGATGAAAGTTTGTATTTAACGATTCATATTGCGCGATTGGTGCAAAAGAATCGCTAACCATAAAAGAAAGGAGGTCATCCCAGAATAAACTGGGGAATAGTAAAGCATTTTTTGGATAGTGACATTCAGTTGGCTAAACCTTCAATCAAACAAAAATTGGAGGAAACAAAAATGGGAAAATATCATGAATTAGCAGAAAAAATCGTGGCAAATGTGGGCGGAAAAGAAAATATCAATAGTTTGACCCACTGTATCACTCGGCTGCGGTTTAAATTGAAAGACGAAGGAATCGCGAACGATGACATCTTGAAAAATATGGATGGGGTCGTAACAGTGATGAAAAGTGGCGGTCAATACCAAGTAGTTATCGGTAATCATGTGCCAGATGTCTATGCAGAAGTAGTGGATGTTGCGGGGATCAGTGAAAACAGTGAAGAAGAAAGTTCCGGAGGGAATATTTTCAATCGTCTGATCGATATCCTCAGCGGTTGTTTCCAGCCTTTCTTAGGTGCGTTAGCAGCTGCCGGTATGATCAAAGGGTTTAATGCATTATTAGTCTTTTTGGGTACACAGGGTTGGTTCAACTATACAGCAGAATCAGGCACATATGTAATGTTGAATGCGATCGGTGATGCAATATTTATGTTTATGCCGGTTATTTTAGGTTATACTTCTGCAAAAAAATTCCGTTTGAATCCGATGGTCGGTATCGTTATTGGAGCCGCTCTATGCTACCCAACGATTCAAGGCACTGCGCTGCAAACAGCCTTTACCGCAGTTGCCGGAGAAGGAGCAGCAGCACCTTATAGCTTACTTGGACAATCTGCCTATCAAACTTTCTTAGGTATTCCATGGGTAGGGGCAACCTATACAAGTAGTGTCGTACCAGTCATTTTCATTATTGCATTTGCTGCACAGATTCAAAAACTTGCTAAAAAAGTGATTCCAAGTGTCGTGCAAACTTTCTTGGTACCATTTTTCGTCTTACTGATTGCTTTACCTGTTGGGTTCTTGATCATTGGTCCAATCATCAGCATGTTGACAGATCTCTTGAGTGCCGGATTCCAAGCGCTAATGGACTTCTCGCCAGCGGTTTATGGATTGATTCTAGGATTCTTCTGGCAAGTATTGGTTATCTTCGGCTTACACTGGTCGGTTGTGCCACTAGCGATCATGCAAGTTACGCAACAAGGATTCAGCCAAGTGTTGACAGGTTCCTTCGGAGCTAGCTTTGCTCAAACAGCAGTTGTCGTTGCCATGTATTTCAAATTAAGAGACAAAAAGATGAAAGCATTATGTCCGCCAGCGATCATTTCTGGTATCTTTGGTGTAACTGAACCAGCTATTTATGGGATCACTCTTCCTAAAAAGACTCCTTTCATATATTCTATGATCGGTGGTGCTGTCGGTGGACTGTTCTTAATGGTCAATGGTGTAACGGGCTACACGATGGGCGGACTTGGTATTTTCGGGATCTTTAACTTCATCACACCGGATGGAGATGCGAGTGGCATGTGGACTTCACTGATTGCTATCGCCATCTCTGCAGCGATTGGTTTTGGTTTGACGATGGCATTCTGGAAAGACAATACAGTAGTCGAAGAAATTGCTGAAGGCGAACCTACAATGTCTGTACGTAAAGAAATCATTAGTTCTCCTATCGAAGGAACGGTTGCACCTTTAAGCAGTGCCAAAGATGAAGCTTTTGCCCAAGGAATCTTAGGTAAAGGAATCTTGATCCATCCTACAAAAGGGGAAGTCGTTGCTCCATTTGATGGTACCGTTATGACATTGTTCCCAACGAAACACGCCATCGGGTTGATCTCAGATAACGGATTGGAATTGTTGATCCATATCGGTTTAGATACCGTTCAACTCAATGGGCAATACTTCGAAGCGCATGTCAAGCAAGGAGATAGAGTAACTCGAGGTCAAAAATTGATTACCTTTGACAAAGATGCGCTGATCAAAGCTGGTTTCAACATTGAGACCCCTGTTTTGGTAACAAATTCTGCTGATTACTTAGATATTATTGAATCAGATAAAAATGAAGTTGCTTGTTCAGATGATTTGATCACAGCTCTCGTTTAGCAAAAACTTTCTAAAAAGAGCTATATATGCATAAAAGCGATCGGCCATGTGGGGCGATCGCTTTTTGTCAGCCGTTTAATTCGGAAACAGAGAGTCTTTGTATTGAAGATTTTTATCGTAGGTTGGTTCAGCGATAATCGTTGAGGAAGTAGGACGTTTGTCATAAGCCATGCCAATATCGATCAAATGCTGAAGATTTTTTTCATAATGTTCCGAAAAGACGATTCCATACAGCACATCCAGTAGGTAGCAAACGGACGTATTAATTGTGAAATTTGCGATCTTTGAGTAAAGCCTTTCTCGGGTTGTGATATTTAAGACACAATCACTTAATTTTGCCAATGCGTTCTCGCCAATACTAGTCATTCCAATAATTGAAACTTGACGTTCGGCAAGAATTTTACCGATTTCTTTGATCATCTTGTTTTCACCAGTATAAGAAATCAAGATGGCTGTCGTATCAGAAGTACAGTTGGATGCTTCATAAGCACTTTCGCCAAAAGTGTCACAAACATGGATGTTTTTTCCTAAACGCCGCATCTTCAAAACAAAGTCTTGAGAAATCAAGGTATTGGCATTACTTGCGAAAATCTTGATATGGCTGGCATTGAGTAGCGATTGTTTCGCTTTTTGCAGTTCATCGTGATGGATCAAGGAAAGCGTATCTTCAATTGTTGTTTGTTCGAGTTTCGCTAACTTTTTGGCGATCGTCATAATGCCGTCATGGGAGGAAAAGGGAAAGTTGGCATCAACATCTGTAAAATGACTGCTCATATAGGTTTGCTCTTCCAAAAAGGCTGTCTTTAAGTCGAGCCAACCGTTGAAGCCTAATTTTTTGGCGATCCGAATAAAAGTAGAAGGATGAACGTAGGTTTTTTCAGACAATTCCTTGATGGTTTGATCAGCCATCGCAGTTGGATTGGCTAATAAAAAATCGATCAAAGATCGTTCAGCAGGGGCCAACTTGATTTGGCGCATTTTTTCTTGTAATAACATGGTATCCACATTCCTTTTTACATTTTTATATAGTTGTTTGTAAATAAAATTATCGGAAATTTTTCTTTTTTGAGTATTTGAATAATTGTCGATATAAATATTATTCCTTATATCATTCGATTTGTAAATGCTTTTTACAAATCACTCGCAAGATATCCCTAGATTTGCAAACGCTTTTTCTAAATAATAAATTTACATTGAATCGAATTATTTTATAAATGATAATAAGGGTGTAAATAAAATAGCAAAGGAGCAATACAATGACAAAAGGAATCAAAATCGCTACCATTGGTGGCGGCAGTAGTTATACTCCGGAGTTAATGGAAGGCTTTATCAAACGCTATGAAGAACTGCCAATTCGGGAAATTTGGTTAGTAGATATCGAAGCAGGAAAAGAAAAACTGGCAATCGTTGGAGCGATGGCACAGCGAATGTGGGATGCTTCTCCTTATGATGTGAAAATCCACATGACGCTGGATCGAGAAGAAGCCTTGAAAGATGCAGATTTTGTTACGACTCAATTTCGAGTAGGCTTGCTGAATGCCCGGATCAAAGATGAGCGTATTCCTGCCTATTATGGCATGATCGGTCAAGAAACCAACGGTCCTGGCGGGATGTTTAAAGCATTTCGGACAGTACCAATTATTCTGGAAATCGTAGAAGATATGAAACGCTTATGTCCAAATGCTTGGTTGATTAATTTTGCCAATCCAAGCGGCATGGTCACAGAAGCGGTTGTCCGTTATGGGAAATGGGATAGAGTGATTGGACTTTGCAATGTTCCTGTGATGGCGACCATGATCGAACCTGCATTGATCGGTAAAGAGCCGGATGAGTTAATCTACAAATTTGCTGGCTTAAACCATTTCCATTGGCATAAAGTCACTGACTCACACGGAAATGATGTGACGATGGATATTATTGATAAAATGTATCAGGAAGATAATGGTTTGCCGAAAAATATTTTTGATGTGCCGTTTTATCGTGAACAATTAGAACAAATGAGAATGATTCCTTGCGGTTATCATCGCTATTACTATCGTCAAGAAGAAATGTTGAAGCATGCACTGGAAGAATATCAGACTGTAGGAACGAGAGCGCAGCAAGTGAAGCAAACAGAGGCAGAACTTTTTGAACTTTATAAAGATCCAGAATTGGATCATAAACCAGAACAGCTGCAGCAACGTGGGGGAGCCTACTATTCAGATGCGGCTTGCGAAACGATTGCCTCGATTTATGCAAACAAAAATACCCAGATCGTGGTCTCAACCAAAAATGAGGGAGCTGTTCCTGACCTACCGGCTGATTGTGTTGTCGAAGTTACCGCGTATGTTGGGGGACAAGGTGCCCGCAATGTGGCTTTTGGCGAGCTGCCGACTGCAGAAAAAGGCTGGCTACAAGTAATGAAGGCTATGGAGCTTTTAACGATCGAAGCAGCGGTTACTGGCGATTACAATACCGCATTACAAGCTTTCACCATTAACCCATTGGTGCCATCAGGAGAAACAGCTAAACGCGTAATGGATGAATTATTTATTGCTCACAAAGCTTATCTACCAAACTTTAAATCAACGATTGAGCGTTTGGAAAAAGAAGGAATCGAAGTTCAAGACGAACTGGCAAAATCACTTAATTAATCAACAAAATATCAAGAAAGTAGGAATGAAATAATGGGATTTAGAAAAGACTTTTTATGGGGCGGCGCAACTGCTGCCAATCAGTGTGAAGGAGGTTACAACGAAGGTGGGCGAGGCTTAGCCAATGTCGATGTTGTACCGATCGGTAAAGATCGTTTTCCAGTCATCACAGGACAGATGAAAATGTTTGATTTTGATGAGGATCATTTTTATCCTGCCAAAGAAGCAATCGATATGTATCATCGTTACAAAGAAGATATTGCTTTATTTGGAGAAATGGGCTTTAAAACCTATCGTTTGTCCATTGCTTGGAGTCGTATTTTTCCAAAAGGGGACGAACAAAAACCAAATGAAGACGGCTTGAAATTCTATGAGGATCTCTTCAATGAGTGCCATAAATATGGTATTGAACCACTGGTAACGATCACGCACTTTGATTGTCCAATGCATTTAGTAGAAAAATATGGTGCTTGGCGTTCACGAGAATTAGTAGGCTTTTATGAGAATTTATGCCGAGTTATTTTTAATCGTTACAAAGGATTGGTCAAATATTGGTTAACTTTCAACGAAATCAACATGATTCTTCACGCGCCATTTATGGGAGCTGGCCTCTATTTTGAAGAAGGCGACAACGTGGAGCAGGTCAAATACCAAGCGGCCCATCATGAATTATTGGCATCTGCGATTGCGACGAAAATCGCTCACGAAGTAGATCCGGAAAATAAAGTGGGCTGTATGCTGGCTGCAGGTGCCTACTACCCTTACACAAGTAAGCCTGAAGATGTTTGGGCATCAAGAAAATCAGATCGCGAAAACTATTTCTTCATTGATGTCCAGTCTCGGGGAGAATACCCACAATATGCATTGAAGGAAATGGCCCGTAACGGGATTGAGATCAAAATGGAAGAAGGCGACTTAGAGTTATTGAAGGCCCACACAGTTGATTTTATTTCATTCTCTTACTACTCTTCTCGGGTATCGACAACAGATGCTGAGCTATTGGAACAAACTTCTGGAAATATTTTTGCTTCAGTAAAAAATCCTTATTTGGAAGCAAGCGAATGGGGCTGGCAGATCGACCCATTAGGTTTGCGGATTACTATGAATGACCTTTATGATCGTTACCAAAAACCATTATTCATTGTAGAGAACGGTTTGGGTGCTGTTGATACACCAGATGCTGATGGCTATGTGGAGGATGATTACCGAATTGATTATCTTGCAGCACATATACAAGCCATGAAAGACGCCGTTGAACAAGATGGTGTTGATCTATTAGGGTATACAACATGGGGATGTATCGATTTGGTCTCTGCGGGAACAGGTGAGATGAAAAAACGCTACGGTTTTATCTATGTTGATCGCGACAATGAAGGCAATGGTACGCTGAAACGGACAAAGAAAAAATCCTTCGACTGGTACAAACAAGTCATTGCTTCAAATGGCGAAGACTTAACAAACAAATAATCATGCTTGCGGCTTCTTCTTGGATGAATTCTAAGAAGAAAGCCGCTGATAGTCTTTACGATGGAGGGATAATATGGGGTTTCCAAAAAATTTTCTTTGGGGTGGCGCAACAGCTGCGAACCAATATGAAGGCGGCTATCTTTCTGGCGGAAAAGGGTTAAGCACCCTCGATGCCATTACAGGAGGCAGTATGGATCAGCCGCGAATGATTACCTATAAAACAAAAGACGGCCAGATCGGGAAAGTTACTCGGGATACCGAATTACCTGAAGGTGCCGTTGGGTACATCGATCCAGAGCAGTATTATCCTAGTCATGTGGCGACAGACTTTTACCATCATTATCAGGAAGATATTGCGTTGTTTGCAGAGATGGGCTTTAAGTGTTTTCGGATGTCTATTTCCTGGGCGCGGATTTGTCCAAAAGGAACCAGAGAGATCAACGAAGACGGCCTGGCTTTTTATGATGCAGTTTTCGATGAGCTGTTGAAGCATGGCATTGAGCCAGTGGTGACGATCAATCACTTTGATATTCCTATGTGTTTAGCGGATGAATATGATGGTTGGTCGAATCGCAAAGTGATCGACTATTTCTTGTTTTTCTGCGAAACGATCTTCACTCGTTACCAAGATAAAGTGAAATATTGGATGACGTTTAACGAGATCAACTTTTTGAGAAGTTGGACACAAATTGGTATTCATAAAAATGATAAGCAGCATAAGTATCAAGCTGCTCATCACTTGTTTGTAGCAAGTGCTAAAGCAGTACAAATGGGACACCGAATCAACCCGGATTTCATGATTGGGATGATGGTGGCGTATATTCCAAGTTATCCGATGACAGCTAATCCAGAGGATGTTTTAGCTGCATTGCAATTCAATCGGGAACAAGAATTCTATATTGACGTTCAAGCAAAAGGCTATTATCCTGCCCACAAGGTAAAAGAGTTCGAACGTGAAGGGATCGAAATCAAAAAAGAAGCTGGAGATGACGCGGTCATTGCGAACGGAACGGTTGACTATATCGGTTTTAGCTATTATATGTCAACCGCTTCTTCAGCAAATCCTGAAACAGTCAAGTATGTTGGCGGCAACCAAATGCCTGCGGTGAAAAATCCTTATTTAGCCGAATCGGATTGGGGCTGGGCGGTCGATCCATTAGGGTTGCGGATCTCATTGTGTCAATTGTCTGATTGTTATCATCTTCCTTTATTTGTAGTAGAGAATGGATTCGGTGCCATAGACAAAGTGGAATCTGACGGCTCGATCAATGACGATTATCGAATTGATTATTTCAAAAAACACATTGCAGCCATGAAAGATGCGATAACTCTTGATGGCGTAGACTTGATTGGCTATACACCTTGGGGATGTATCGATCTTGTATCGGCAGGAACTGGTGAGATGAAAAAACGCTATGGCTTTATTTATGTGGACATGGATGATCACGGGAACGGAACATTGGCCCGGAAAAAGAAAAAATCATTTGATTGGTACAAAGAAGTGATTGCTTCAAATGGAGAACAACTTTAAAGAATAAGAAAACATCCCCGCATTCATGGCGCAAACAGCAGTGAGAGAGTATTCATTGCTGTTGCAAACCGATGAGTGAGTGGATGTTTTTTCTGGTTAGATCATTAGCCAAGAACCTTTTCAATACTAGGGATCATTTTGGTTGGATTGGTCTGAGGGGCAAAACGTTCAACGACATGTCCCTTGCGATCAATTAAAAATTTAGTAAAATTCCATTTGATCGCTTTCCCCATCGTTCCTGGGGCTTCTTCCTCCAAGTATTGAAAAAGCGGATCAGCTTCTTTTCCGTTGATGACTGTCAATTGATGCATCGGAAAGTCAACACCATAGGTTGTGCGACAAGCTTCGGCAGCTTCACTAGCAGAATGAACTTCTTGTTTGAATTGGTTGGAAGGGAAGCCTAAGACCATCAATCCTTGGTCGCGATATCGTTGGAACAATTCTTCAAGTTCGTTGAATTGGGGGCTCAATCCGCATTTTGTCGCCGTGTTGACGACAATGATGGCTTGCCCCCGATAGCGTTCTAATGAATAGGTTTCACCGTTTTCCAAAGTGGCTTGAAACGCGTAAATTGACATTTTTTTGCTCCTTTCGATAGTTGACAGTATTTTCTAATTGTTGATTGTTCAGTAGTTCTAAACTTGTAATTAGTATATTTCAATCTGGAGGAAAAACCAAAAATAATTGATTTTCTTTCAGCAGTAAATAGACACAAGGCAGCAAAAAAAGGTTGGGATCAGAAGTGTTAAACTTCGATAAATAAGGAGGAATATATGGAAATTGCTTTTCAATTTTTTGGTATTTCGACTTATTTCCGAAGACATTGTTTCGGCTACCGCTGTTTAGACGTGTTTAGAGCGTGAAACAAAAGTATTTTTTACTTTTGTTTCACGCTCTTTTATTCGCTTTGACATTCGATTGTCTAATTGGCAGAAAAGATGACCTTTTTAGCAAGTCATTAGATTTCTGAAGCGACTTCGCCTTCAATTTCTTTTCCATGGACTACCGATTTGGTTTTCCACACACCGGAATACCAACGATAAATCATTAAAATACTCCGCAATGCTTCATCAATTGCGTAAGCGATCCAGACACCAATCAAGCCAAATTTAAAGACGATGGCCAAAGAGTACGAGAATGGTAAGCTGATGACCCAAAGAACAATCAAACTGCAGAATAATGGGAATTTAACATCCCCGCTGGCATTTAAAGAGCCCACTAGAATCATATTGACCGCACGTGCTGTCTCTAGGACGATTTCAACGAGAAATACGCCTTTAGCGATTGAGATGACTTCAGCATTGGTAGTAAAGATTCCCATAATCGGTTCGATAAAGAGATAAGTCAATAAACAAATTGTAACAGAAGCGATGATGCCAATGATCATTGTGCGCATGCCCCGTTTTTGTGCTCGCTCAAATTCTCCTGCGCCTACATGACGACCAATCATGATTTGATTTCCCTGACTTAACGCCGAGGCGATCAAATACACAAATTGAGTGATCGCTGTAACATAAGACTTAGCAATCAGCACGCTTGAACCTAATTGCGCAACGATCATCGTTACTACCACTTGTGCTCCTTGATAAGACAAAGATTCTCCTGAGGAAGGTAGGCCATAGGTTAAGACATTTTTCATTACGTCCCATGATAAATACTTCAATCGGGCAGAAAGAACAGAAAAACCAACGTGTTTTTTCAGTAAAAATGCCGCAACAATCAAGCCAATCGTATTGCCGAAGACACTGGAGAAAGCTAGTCCTGTTACACCGAAATTAGGTAAGCCAAAAGGACTGTAAAGTACAAAGTAGTTACCAATAACAGCTAAGATAATGGCAAACATCGGTACAAGCAAAGCAGGTTTCGTAAAGCTGTGGCTACGCATGACCGCGATAATGACAGCTGTCAGCGAAGAAATAAACAAGCTTCCGCCATATACTTGCAGGTAGCCGCGACCCAAATCAACCAATGCTTCTTCTAATCCCATAAAATGCAGCAATTGATCAGAGCCAAAGATAAACATCAAGCTGATCAAAATACCTAAGAATAGAGAACCAAAAAGTGCTGTATTGATCACAGTAGGGATTTTATCTCGCTGCTTCGCACCAATTAGTTGAGCAATAATGATTTGCGTACCGACAGTGATGAAACCATAAATAAAGACGGTCAGATTCAGCAATTGATTTGCTGCGCTGACGGCAGCGACTGCTGGTTCAGAATAATGGGAAATCATCCATACATTGACATTCCCAATAATCACACGTAAAAATAGTTCAACAAAAATCGGCCAGCTAAGAAACAATAGTTCCCGATCAGATCTTTTCAAAAGTTTTTTCTTATTCAATTGTAAGGACTCCCCGTTTTCTATATAATAGATGTATCGTGAAAATTTTACAAAAAATGAAAAGAAAGTCAATGTAATTTTCAGAGAAAAAAACGGGAATATCTTATTATTTTTTGTAAGCAGAACATTCGACAGAAATTCTTTTTGAAAGTAAAGTATGGGTAGTCGAAAATGGAGGGAACAATTATGTATGATGTAATTATTATCGGCGCTGGACCTGCCGGCATGACAGCAGCGCTGTATGCGTCACGGTCAAATTTATCTGTTCTGATGATTGAGCGGGGAGCTCCTGGCGGTCAAATGAATAATACTGCTGAGGTTGAAAATTATCCTGGCTTCGATTCGATCTTAGGCCCAGAACTTGCTTTTAAAATGTATGAAAGTGCCATCCGCTTTGGCGTGGAGAATGCCTATGGCATCGTTCAAGGGATCACGGATCATGGAGAGTACAAGGAAGTCTGCACAGAAGACAAGAATTATCAAGGGAAAACTGTGATCATTGCAACAGGCTGTGTACATAGAAAATTAGGAGTCAAAGGCGAGGAAGAATTCGCTGGACGCGGAGTTTCATATTGTGCAGTTTGTGATGGCGCCTTTTTCCGCAACAAACGGTTGATCGTAGTTGGTGGTGGAGATTCTGCAGTCGAAGAAGCGATCTACTTAACACAATTTGCTTCAGAAGTAACGATTGTCCACCGTCGGGATGAGCTACGTGCGCAAAAGATCATCCAAGAACGAGCATTTGCCAATGAAAAGATCTCATTTATTTGGGATTCTGTCGTGGAAGAAATCAAAGGCAACGAGATGGTCGTAACTGGTGTTCAAGTGCGAAATGTCAAAACAAATGAAGTAACGGAAGAAGCGGCTGGTGGTGTCTTTATCTACGTTGGGCTAGATCCATTGACTGAACCATTCAGAGCTAGTGGACTCACGAATGAAACAGGTTGGATCCCAACCAATGAAATGATGGAAACAACTATGCCAGGCGTCTATGCGGTAGGGGATGTTCGAGAAAAAGGCTTACGACAAATCACTACAGCAGTCGGGGACGGCAGTATCGCTGGCCAACAAGTATTTGATTTTATAGAAACACAAAAAGACCAGCAACCAGTTAAATAATTATCGAACGCACTGTTATTTATAAAACGTTATTCGTTTTTGATAGCAGTGCGTTTGCATTTTCGTTTGGTTATTCTTTGAGAAAAACAGAAGTAGTGTTATACTAAAATTATAGTCATTTTAAAGTTAGAAGGAGTGGTTTTTGTATGGGATGGGAACAAATTTATGAGCAATGGAAAAATCATCAACAATTAGAAGCAGGGTTGAAGGATCAGTTAACAGAACTGGAGAAAGATCCAGAAATGTTGCAAGATGCTTTTTATATGCCGCTTGAATTTGGTACTGCTGGGATGCGAGGGATCTTAGGACCTGGGATCAACCGCATGAATATCTATACGGTCCGTCAAGCAACAGAGGGATTGGCGCGCTTCATGGATACACAAGATCCAGAAACCCGTCGCCGCGGTGTCGCAATCGCATATGATTCTCGTCATTTTTCACCAGAATTTGCGATGGAAGCAGCCAAGACATTAGCAAAACACGATATTCCTGCCTTTGTGTTTGAAAGCTTACGTCCAACCCCTGAATTATCTTTTGCGGTACGTTATCTGCATACGTTCACTGGAATCATGATTACAGCATCTCACAATCCGGCAGCTTATAATGGATACAAAGTATACGGCGAAGATGGTGGACAAATGCCTCCAGCAGATGCGGACGCCTTGACAGCTTTTGTTCGAGAAATTGAAAATCCATTAGAAATTCCAGTTTTATCAGAAGAAGAAGCAAAGCATAGTGGATTGATCACGATTATCGGCGAAGAGGTCGATACTGCGTATCTAAAAGAAGTCAAAACAGTGACAATCGATCAAAAATTAATCGAGACAACAGGGAAAAATCTTAAATTAGTTTACACACCATTACACGGAACAGGTCGGATGCTTGGTGAAAAAGCTTTGAAACAAGCAGGGTTTGAGCAATTTATTATTGAACCTTCACAAGCTGTTGCGGATCCAAACTTCAGTACAGTCAAGTCACCAAATCCAGAAGAACATTCTGCCTTTGAATATGCGATTGCTCTGGGAGAAAAAGAAGACGCAGACTTGTTGATTGCAACTGATCCGGATGCGGATCGCTTGGGTGCTGCAGTCCGGATGCCTGATGGAAACTATCAAGTATTGACAGGAAATCAATTAGGCGCATTGATGATCCGTTACATTCTAGAAGCCCACAAGAATGCCGGCACACTACCGGAAAATGCAGCAGTCCTAAAATCGATCGTTTCTAGTGAATTGCCAACAGCGATTGCCCAGTCTTACGACGTTGAAATGGTCAATGTATTGACTGGCTTCAAATTCATTGCCGAAAAAATCCAACAGTATGAAACAGATCATTCCCATACGTTCATGTTTGGTTTTGAAGAAAGTTACGGTTACTTGGTAAAACCTTTTGTGAGAGATAAAGATGCGATCCAAGCACTTGTCTTGTTGGCTGAAGTCGCTGCTTTTTATAAACAATCGGACAAAACACTTTATGATGGATTGCAAGATATCTTTGAGGAATATGGTTATTATGCCGAAAAAACGATTTCTGTTACGATGAGCGGTATGGAAGGTGCAGCCAAAATCACTGCATTGATGAAAACATTCCGAGAAAAAGCACCATCAGTTTTCGCGGGTATACCAGTCGTTCAAACAGAAGATTTCAAAGAATTGACAAGAGTTGGTTTAGATGGTCACATGCAAAAAATGACTACACCACCGTCAGATGTATTGAAATATACTCTTGAAGATGAGAGCTGGATTGCGGTTCGTCCTTCTGGAACTGAACCAAAAATCAAATTTTACATTGGTGTCAAAGGAAACTCTTCTGAAGATGCAGCAAATAAAATTGCTGAACTTGAAGCTGCCATTAATGAAATTACAGAAGTTTAAGCGATAAACAAGAGCTAGATCCTTTTCAAATACTTGGATGAGAATCAGATAGATTATTTTGCTGATATTCAGTTCTTCTTGGAGAACTTATTATAGGAAAATGTGCTGCTTCTTTTCCAGGTATTTGGGTGGATCCTGCATTTATTTTGACGCCTTGTTTTCAATGGGGCTTGACAAAGAATGCTTGAACCAGCTAGAATTTTATTCACCATCAAGAAAGGAAGACCAGCATGACTCAACCAGATCAAGAAGATATCCAAAAAGTCACTCAAATTTTTAAAATGCTTGGTGATCCTACACGTTTGAAGATATTGCTTTCTTTAGAAGAAGGAGAACGTAATGTAACTTCGATCGCAGAGCAAGTGATGATGGAACAATCTGCGGTCTCTCATCAATTGAAACTATTGAAAGATAATCGGATCGTAAAATCGGAACGACAAGGAAAGACAATTTTATATAGTTTAGATGACAAGCACGTAGTCGACATCTTACAAAAAACATTCGCTCATATCCATCACCGCTGAAACTAGGACGAGAATTTCTCGAAAGTCCTAGTTTTTTCTTATGCTTTTTGGTATGCTAGTAGAAAATTAAAAATGGATGAACGATTTTTTAATAACGTTTTCGGTAAGGAGGCTATATGAAAGAGCAATTAAATATAGGACTACTAGGAATGGGTGTCGTAGGCACTGGAGTCTGCCAACTATTAGCGGAACAAAGAGAGGCAATCGCAGCCCGAACTGGTGTCGAGATTTTTATTACGAAAGCATTGGCCTCTCCTTATGATGATAAAAGCGCAATTGCCCAAAAATACGGGTTTGAACTGACTAGTGATATTCAGGAAATCTATCAGGATGAGTCCATCGATGTCATTGTGGAATTGATTGGCAAGATCGATCCTGCGAAGGATTTTATTCTTGGTGCGTTAGCTCACAAGAAACATGTTGTAACCGCCAATAAAGATCTCTTGGCGTCTCATGGCCCAGAACTGACTGCCGCTGCTAAAAAAGCCGGTGTTGCATTGTATTATGAAGCCAGCGTGGGAGGCGGGATTCCTATCTTGCGAACATTAAGCACGCATTATTTACCCGATACGATTACCTCGATTTCTGGCATCGTCAATGGTACGACGAATTATATGCTGACAAAAATGTTAACAGATAACTTAAGTTATGAGGAAGTTCTAGCTGAAGCACAGGCAAAAGGATTTGCAGAATCGGACCCGACCAATGATGTGGACGGTATTGATGCAGCTTATAAGATGGTCCTCTTGACAAAATTTGCATTTGGTATGACGATCGAGATGAAAGATGTTTCTATCGGCGGCATTCGTGGATTAGCAATTGAAGACATCATTTATGCCCAACAACTAGGGTATGAAGTGAAACTTATTGGTACGGCACAAAAGACACCAAAAAATCATGTCGCTGTTTCTGTTGGTCCAGTTCTTGTCCCTAAGCCCCATCCGCTAGCCTCAATCAAATATGAGTTTAATGGCGTGTATATCGAAAGTACGGGCATCGATCGTTCCATGCTTTACGGGCCTGGAGCGGGGGCTCGTCCTACTGCAACGAGTGTGCTGGCAGATGTGACGGAGATCGCTAAAAATAAATCTGCTGGGATCACTGAATCATTTCTAACCTTTGAACAGCCGACTCAGATTGCAGTACCAGATGAGCTTCGTCAACGTTATTACATTGCGTTGACTGGACCATTAGCAGCGCAGCAACAGACATTGGACTGGATCGACCAAGAATCTATCTTGGAAAAGAAAGCATTTTTGACGAAGCCATTGAGTCCCTCGGAATTAACAGCAGCATTATCGATTTTTGAAGATGGTCGAATTAGCCAAATCATGAAAGTAATGGAGGAGTAGCAGATGTATGAAGGACTATTAAAGCACTATAAAGAGTATTTACCGGTGACAGAAAAAACACCGCTAATCTCATTAGCAGAAGGAAACACACCGCTGATTCCATTGAATAACTTATCAGAAGAATTGGGTATCACATTATATGGGAAATACGAAGGACTAAATCCTACTGGATCTTTCAAAGATCGGGGAATGGTGATGGCAGTAGCCAAAGCGGTGGAAGAAGGCGCAAAAGCAATCGTTTGTGCTTCTACTGGTAATACCAGTGCTGCAGCAGCAGCGTATGCGACACGAGCAGGAATCAAAGCCTATGTGGTGATTCCAGATGGTAAGATCGCAATGGGCAAGTTGGCACAGGCAATCGTTTATGGCGCGGATATTATTTCTATTCCCGGGAATTTCGATGAAGCACTAAAAGCAGTTAGAGAAATTGCCAAAACAGAAGCTGTGGCCCTCGTGAATTCAGTCAATCCTTACCGTTTGGAAGGACAAAAAACCGCTGCCTTCGAAATTTGCCAGCAGTTGGAGAAAGCGCCAGATGTACTAGCAATTCCAGTAGGAAATGCTGGAAACATCTCTGCTTATTGGAAAGGATTCAAAGAATGGCATGACAAACAAGGGACTTCACTACCAAGAATGCATGGATTTGAGGCAGAAGGTGCCGCAGCAATCGTAAAAGGCGCGGTAATCGAAGAGCCAGAAACAATCGCAACAGCGATTCGGATCGGCAATCCAGCAAGTTGGAAGCTAGCAGAAGCCGCTCGTGATGAATCAAAAGGGTTTATCGATGCTGTAACCGACGAAGAGATCTTGAATGCTTACCGAAAGGTAGCTGCACAAGACGGTGTCTTTATTGAACCAGGATCGGCTGCTTCACTAGCAGGCGTGATTCAGCACGTGAAAAACGGGAAAATTCGTTCTGGTGAAACCGTAGTGGCAGTCTTTACTGGAAACGGCTTGAAAGATCCTGATACAGCTATTCAGGCTACCGAAGTAGCGATCCATAAGATGAGTGATCTAGAAGAAATGCGGCAACACCTGCGTAAAGGAGTGTCTCAACTATGAAGATTCGCGTTCCTGCAACCAGTGCAAATTTAGGACCTGGTTTTGATTCTTGCGGGATTGCTCTCTCAAAATATCTATTCATTGAAATTATGGAAGAAAGTGACCGATGGGAGATCTTACATGAACTCGGCAGTGAAATCCCTAATGATGAAAGTAATCTGCTGTTACGTGTCGCGCTGAAGCTTGCACCTACACTTACACCGCGTAAAATCCGCATGTACTCAGATATACCTTTAGCACGGGGATTAGGCAGCAGTTCATCGGTTATCGTGGCTGGAATCGAATTAGCCAATCGTTTAGGACACCTGAACTTAAGTGATGCACAGAAAGTTGATATTGCAACGGCCATTGAAGGCCACCCCGACAATGTGGCACCGGCAATTTATGGCGATTTTCTGATTACGGCCTTTGATCATGAACATAAACAAACTTATGTTGTTAAACATCATTTTCCGGAATGCAATATTGTTGCTTATATTCCGCAAGAACAATTGTTGACAGAAGCTAGTCGGAATGTCCTCCCTAAAACACTGGACTTTTCAACTGCTGTTGAAGCCAGTGCAATCGCCAATGTGATGATCGCAGCAGTGATCAAAGGGAATCTACCTTTAGCAGGTAAAATGATGCAGGCGGATCGTTTTCATGAGAACTATCGTGAAAAATTAATTCCGCATTTATCCACGATCCGCCAAATTTGTGAAGAAGAAGGCGGCTATGGCTGCTTCCTGAGTGGGGCTGGACCAACTGTCTTAGCGATTGTCCCACCCGAAAAGGCAGATAAGATCTGCCGCCTTCTCCATGCGCTTGAAACCAATGCAGCAATCGAACAGCTGCAGATCGATCGCGAAGGCGTCCAAGTCTTTTAGACTTTTCTGATTTGACACAAGCAAAAATCCCCAGAATAATGGTACAGTCTAGCTGACCATTACTCTGGGGATCTTTTTGTCTAAAATGTATGTGGCTGGTTATTCTTCTGTTTCTGACGTGTAGTAACTATGGTCTTCCAAATTCAATGCATTCAAAATCATGGAAGCTGTCTCTTCAATTGAAAGAGAGGCAACATTAATGACGATGCAGCCTAATTTTTGATAAAGATCATTGGCAAACTCTAATTCAGCCCGGATTTTTTCAATATCTGAATACGCCGTGTCTGGATTCAATCCGTAAGAACGCATCCGTTCTTTGCGTATGCTGTTTAAAACGTCGGGATCATTCGTTAACCCAACGATTTTGCTCGGTTCGATTTCCCACAACTGCTTAGGAATATGTGCTTGGGGCACAAGAGGCAAATTCGCCACCTTCAAGTTTTTGTTGGCTAAGAAAAGACTTAGCGGTGTTTTTGATGTTCGGGAAACACCTAACAAAACGACATCGGCTTCGAGAAAACCTCGTGGGTCTTTTCCATCATCGTATTTAACAGCGAATTCCATTGCTTTGATACGTTTGAAATAATTTTTGTTTAAATGATGCAATGCGCCGGGTTCTCGCGACGGAGCGACACCTGTGCGTTTTTCTACCTCGGTGACAGGAGGAGTCAATACATCAAAATGATATAGGTCGGCTTCTTCACAAAAGTGATTGGTTAGCGAGACTAGCTCATCGTTAATCAGTGTGTGCAAAATAATGGCATCGTGTTTTTTGGCATCAGTCAACGCCTGGATCAAGTGTTCTTTGGTGTGAATAAAGGTACGCCGAAATAAGTTGAATTCAACACTTGGGTACTGTGCCATGGTTGCTTGAGCTAATTTGGAGGCCGTTTCTCCTGCTGAATCGGACAAGACAAAAATCGTGACAATCGTTTCTTGTGGGTTCATAGTAAAATCCTCTCTTGCATTTTTGATAATTTCATTATACCATACTTACGATCGCTAAAAATCGGAATGATTTTGATTTACTGGAGGGATTCGATGAAAAATCAACCATTGATTGAGCAAGCTATGTCGATATTAAAAGAACATGGCTATAAATATACCAAAAAAAGAGAAGCTATCATTACTTATTTAGTGAAACGCAACCGTTATTTGCCGGCAAAAGAAATCCATGATTTCATGTCTGAAGAATACCCGGGTCTAAGTTATGACACGATCTATCGGAACCTTCATGATTTTTCTGAGATTGGCATCTTGGAAGAGACTGAATTGAATGGAGAAATGAAATTTCGTTATAATTGCTGCGTGGAATTGGAAGATCATCACCATCATCATTTTATTTGCACGGTTTGTGGCAAAACAAAAGAGCTGCATATTTGTCCAATGGATTTCTTTCAAGAACAATTGCCCGGGTGCAGTATCGAAGGCCATCGTTTTGAAATTCTAGGCAGATGTGAAGATTGTCGCTGATTGTTCGGATTCTAAGATTGAATCAGGAAGTTCATCGACTTTTTTACTAGAATACCTTGACACTTTTTCAGGGGTTAGCTATAATTTTCAAAGGACAGTCTTGTTTTTTGAGATTTTATTTCAATGACAAATACGGTTACTTTTTAAGCTCGGAGGGAGGGAATTTACATGTCAAAAACAGTCGTTCGCAAAAACGAATCACTTGACGATGCTCTTCGTCGCTTCAAACGTTCCGTGTCAAAAGCGGGTACTTTACAGGAATCTCGTAAACGTGAATTTTACGAAAAACCAAGTGTAAAGCGTAAGAAAAAATCTGAAGCAGCTAGAAAACGTAAAAAATTCTAATTTTCTACTGTTTTGAGAATTGGAGCTGGTAGTGTGACGCTACTAAGTACACTGAATGATGACATGAAAACAGCGATGAAAGCCAAAGACAAGGAAACGTTGCAGGTGATTCGCATGTTGAAAGCATCGATTCAAAACGAACAGATCAAAAAAGGTGCCGACTTGAACGAAGAGGAAGAATTGACTGTGTTGTCTCGTGAAATGAAACAACGTCGTGATTCTCTGACTGAATTTGAGAAAGCCGACCGTACCGATCTGGCTGAAAAAGTCAAAGGTGAAATTGCAATTGTTGAAAAATACTTGCCGGCACAACTTGATGAAGCGGAAATTCGCCAAATCGTTGCTGGTGCGATCGAAAAAACAGGAGCTTCTTCTCCGAAGGAATTCGGAAAAGTGATGGGCGCTGTGATGCCTCAAGTAAAAGGCAAAGCAGACGGCAACCAAGTCAATGCGATCGTCAAAGAATTATTAGGGCAAATGTAAGGACACGCCGTAAGCATCTTATTGGATGCTTACGGCTTTTTTGTTCTTTCTTAGTGAGTATTTTTAAGTAGAATCAATGATCGAAAAACAAACTTTTAATAAATTGCAAAGAACGCTGCCAAAACGCTTCTTGAAGCTTACAAGTAATTTTGCTTTTAGCGATTGTGTGGTATTATAAACTAGAATGCCTAAAAAAGGAGCTGTAACTTATTTGACAGAAGAGCGTATTTCTTTGGAAATCCAACTGACTCAAAATGATGATATTAGTTTGTTGTTGGGTTCCCATGACAAACATATCAAAGTCATCGAAGATGCTACACAAACAACGATTCATACCCGCGGAGAAATGATCCAAATCATTGGTGAAAAGACAGCCGCTGAAAAAGCCCAATCCGTGATCCATGCGTTGCAAGAGTTGATCAAACGAGGGATCAATATCAGTACGCCAGATGTTATTACGGCATTGAACATGGCAAATAAAGGAAACTTAGATTATTTCACAGATATGTATGAAGAAGAAATCATCAAAGATCGTAACGGTAAGCCGATCCGCGCAAAAAATGCCGGACAAAAGAAATATATTGAAGCCATCAGAACCCATGATGTCGTTTTTGGCGTTGGACCAGCAGGAACCGGAAAGACGTTTCTTGCCGTTGTCATGGCCATTGCGGCATTGAAGAAAGGACAAGTTCAAAAAATCATCTTGACGCGACCCGCTGTTGAAGCAGGTGAAAATCTTGGCTTTTTACCAGGTGATCTGAAAGAAAAAGTCGATCCCTATTTGCGTCCCGTTTATGATGCCCTTTATCAAATCTTTGGTATGGATCATACCAATCGTTTGATGGAACGCGGCGTGATCGAGATTGCTCCGCTAGCCTATATGAGGGGGCGGACTTTGGAAGATGCTTTTGTGATTCTTGATGAGGCACAGAATACCACTATTGCCCAAATGAAAATGTTTTTGACCCGCCTAGGATTTAATTCAAAAATGATCGTTAATGGCGATACAAGTCAAATTGATTTACCAAAAGGAACAACGAGCGGACTGATTCATGCGCAACGAGCGTTAGAAGCAATTCCTAAAATTGCGTTTGCGCACTTTGAAGCAGGAGATGTCGTTCGTCATCCAGTCGTTGCAGACATTATACGTGCCTATGAGGAATCCGATAGTAAAGAACAACGTTGATTGTCGGACAGGAGGGGTAAAATGATCATACAACCGTTACGGAATTTTCGAGAAAAATTAGGCCGCTTTTACCTGCCGCTGCTTATGGTGCTCTTTTTTGTTTTATCTATTGGGATCATGTTTTCCAGTGTAAAACAAAACAATGTCGACTATAGCGAGGGGCAGGTTGCGGAAGAAAATATCCGAGCCAACAAAACGATTGAAAACACAACTGCTACTGAACAAAAACGTACGCTAGCCGCTGAAGCCGTCTCGCCTGAATACACGTATCAAGACGATTTGGCACAAGTTCAACATGAACGGATCAATCATTTGTTTGAATTGATTGATACAGTCAACAAGACTGTCAATACGAAATATGAAGCTGCGGTCAAAGCTGCTGGTGAAAATGAAAATGTTCCTAAACCGGATACAGAAGAGTATATCGCCACTTTAAAAAAAGAATTTGAAAAAATGAGTGATGATGAACTTGATTTTTATCAAGCGCTGACCAATAATTTTTTGTCGACATTGTTTTCATTGAATAGTGATCAGCTGAACACGGTAAGAGATTATGCGCTGCAGCTTGTTGATGAACAAATGGCTAAACAGATCCGCCAATCTGAATTGAGTACTTTTCGATCAGAAGCCGAAGAAAAGATCCAGTTTTTGGATGTAACTTCTGAAATGGCAACAGCATTACGCTTTTTAGTCAATCAAGGGATCGTTGTCAACGATTTTCCTAATGAGAAACGAACGGAAGAAGCTCGGCAGGCTGCCAAAGACGCTGTTCAGCCTGTTATGATCTATCAAGGTGAGATCATTGTCCGGGAAGGCTCGCAGATTGATTCAAATGCATTAGAAAAATTGCAGCTTCTCGGTCTGACGAGTCAAACCTTCTCTGTATTTCCGTTGATTGCTTTAGTTTTTACTGCTGCTTTACAGATGCTCATGCTCTTTTATTACACACGGCAGACAAAAAACGAAGACAAACGGATGAATGCTGTGACCTTTTATGTCATTGCGATGATTTTTAGTATTTTATTGATGAAGTTTTTCCAACTATTTCAGTCTGAACTCATCGCGTTCATTCCGTTATTCTTTCCAGCTGCCTTTACCCCGCTGATCTTGAATATATTCTCAAGTCGGCGTTTGGGAATTTTAGCTGCGATGTTTCAAGTAATCAATGCGATTTTCATTTATTTTAATTCCAGCGGTACGAATATGCTGACTACTGTCTTGGTAACCTATTTGTTCTCTGGATTGATGGGAACGATGATCAGAAGGGAACGAATCGCCAGTCAAGGACGAACAGCCATTATGTGGGTCATCGTCTTTCCGTTCTTATTAAGTGTCATGTTAGTGATTTTCCAAGGGATGGATTTCGCGAGAGGCAATACCTGGACGACGATCATTTGTGCCTTAGCGGGTTCATTACTTAGCTATCTACTAACGATTGGTTTGCATCAATACATTGAGTTATTGGTCTCAGACAATAGCATGATCGTTCTGAACGAACTAAGTAATCCAAATCACCCGTTACTTAAACAATTACTGGAAGAAGCACCAGGAACCTATCATCATAGTATGATGGTCGCCAATTTGAGTGCTAATGCTGTAGCAGAGATCGGCGGACAAAGTTTACTGACACGGGTCGCTTGTTACTATCATGATATTGGTAAATTAAAGCATGCGAATTTCTTTGTTGAGAATTTACCCGCAGGGGCTGAAAATCCCCATAACTTTTTGCTTCCGGAAGACAGCAAGCAGATCATTTTCGGACATGTGATCGATGGAGCGGTTCTTTTAGAAAATGAGAAAATGCCTCAGATGGTGGTGGATATTTGTCGCCAGCACCATGGAACAACCTTGATGCGTTATTTCTATGTCAAAGCGAAAGAACGTAATCCAGAAGTGACAGAAGCCGATTTTCGCTATCCTGGACCAAAACCACAAACAAGAGAAGCAGGGGTCGTTAGTATCGCGGATAGTTGTGAAGCTGCTGTGCGGGCAATGGATAATCCCACAGATCAGAAAATCAAGGAATTTGTTTCGAATTTGATCAATGATCGGATTCTTGATGGACAATTAGATGAGTCCGGACTGACATTGCATGAAATTCGTATCATTGAAAAGTCCTTAGTCAATGGATTGTGTAGTACATTCCATTCACGGATCAAATATCCGAAAATGAAGTCCGAAGCGGAAAAAATGAAAGAAGAACAAGAAAGAAGAGATCGGTAATGGAGATTGCTTTTTTAGATGAAACAAATACAGTGAGTCAAGAGAAAATCAATGAAATTGATGAACTGCTGCAGTATGCGGCAGACTATTTGAAGCTGCCTGAGGATACGGAAATGTCTGTCACCTTCATGGACAATGCCGCTATCCAAGTCATCAATCGGGACTATCGTGATAAAGATCAACCGACGGATGTCATCAGTTTTGCTTTGGAAGAAGAAACGGAAGAAGAGTTGCCGATCATCTTTGATGATGAAATGCCAGCTATGCCGAGAAATCTTGGGGATATCATGATTTCAGTCGAGCGGGCAAAAGAGCAAGCTAGTGAGTATGGACACAGCTATGATCGGGAATTGGGCTTTTTAGCGCTGCATGGATTTTTGCATATCAATGGTTATGATCATATGACACCAGAAGATGAGAAAGAAATGTTCGGTCTGCAAAAGGAAATATTGGATGCCTATGGACTCAAAAGATAAGAATACAGAAAAAAACAAACAATTTATCACATCCATTGAATTTGCCTTTACAGGAATCAAGACCGTCTTTGACGAAGAGCGCAATATGCGCAAACATGTCTTGTTAGGCATCGTTGCAATCATTGCGGGATTTGTCTTTAGATTAAATCAAATGGAATGGCTCTGGTTGTTGTTGTCGGTATTTTTGGTTTGGATCGTGGAAATCGTCAACACAGTCTTTGAAAATGTCGTTGATATGTTTACCGATTTTCACTTCCATCCCATTGGCAAAAAAATCAAAGACATGGCGGCAGGAGCAGTCCTGATGACAGCATTCTTTGCATTGATCGTTGCGGCAATCATTTTTATACCAAAAATTTTAGCGTTCTTTTAGAAAGATAATACACAGAGGAGATCACCTATGACAACACATAAATCAGGCTTTGCTGCCATTGTTGGCCGGCCCAACGTTGGTAAATCCACATTACTTAATCGCGTAGTAGGTCAAAAAATCGCTATCATGAGCGACAAAGCACAAACGACCCGAAATAAAATCCAAGGGGTTTACACAACACCAGATGCACAAATCGTTTTTATCGATACACCTGGAATCCATAAGCCAAAACATCGCTTAGGAGATTTCATGGTGGAAACTGCTTATAGTGCACTTCGTGAAGTCGATGTGACCTTATTTATGATCAGTGCCGATCAAAAACGGGGGAAGGGCGATGACTTCATTATCGAGCGGCTGCGGAAAAACGAGACACCGGTCTTTCTAGTCATCAATAAAATCGATAAAGTACATCCAGACGAACTTTTAGCTATTATCGAAGATTATGCGGCTCAAATGACGTTTGCGGAGATCGTGCCGATTTCGGCAACGGAAGGAAATAATTTTGAGACATTGATGAGATTAGTCATTGATCAAATGCCGGAAGGTCCCCAATATTTTCCTGAGGATCAAATCACAGACCATCCAGAATATTTCATCGTTTCGGAATTAGTGCGGGAAAAAGTGCTGTTACTGACTAGAGACGAAGTGCCTCACTCAGTCGCTGTGGTGGTTGACTCGATGAAACGGGATGAAAATGATAAAATTCATATTCAAGCAACGATCGTCGTTGAACGGGATAGCCAAAAAGGAATCATTATTGGGAAAGGCGGCAAAATGCTGAAACAAATCGGAACAAAAGCACGATTAGATATCGAGCATTTGTTAGACGATAAAGTTTACTTGGAATTATGGGTCAAAGTTCAAAAAGACTGGCGAGACAAACAAACCTTCCTGACAGACTACGGTTATCGGAACGATGATTACTGATCTTCTCTAAACAAGATCAGCTAAGAAGTTTGATGAGAGAAAAGACAAAGAAAGCTGGAGCAAGCGAAGGGGATTGAGCTGCTTCAGCTTTCTGGTTTAGAAAGGAGCGTTGTTCATGAATTTAGTTGAAACAAAAGGGATCTTGTTATTTACTAGGGACCATAAAGAAAATGATAAACTGGTCAAAATATTCACTGAATCGGCTGGAAAGCAAATGTTCTATGTAAAAGGTGCCCACCGCAAGAATAATCCTTTAACGCCAGCTTTGCTTTCGTACACTGAAGCGACCTATATTGGAAATATTCGTTCTGAGGGCTTGTCATTCTTGAATAATGCCAAAGATATCCATTCTTTTCGCAAAATCCAAGGTGATATTTTTCTTGCAGGCTATGCTACGTATCTATTGAATCTGGCTGACTCTGCGATCGATGACCGCGTGTACGATCCAAATCTCTATCATTTCTTACATGAAGCTTTGCAGTTGATGGATACTGATAATGATGCAGAGATCATCACTAATATTTTTGAGATTCAGTTGCTGCAGCGTTTTGGGGTCTCACCGATATGGACCCACTGTGCGGTCTGCGGACAAACAGAAGGCCGCTTTGATTACTCCTCGAAATACAATGGCGTCATATGCGAAAAGCATTGGGCCTTAGATGACCATCGTTATCACGGTGATCCAAGGGCAATCCATTTTATTCGTTTGTTTGCACAAATCTCTTATGAACAAATCGCATCGATCAAGTTAAAACCAGAAACGAAGCAAGCCATTCGTCAGGTAATTGATTTATTGTATGATGAATATGTTGGCTTACATTTGAAAAGCAAAAAATTTATTGATCAAATGGGACAGTGGCAAGATATCCTGAAACCCAAAGATCAACGATAAAGTTGGCGAAACTTCTTTGGAGTAGCGCCAACTTTTTTTTTGAAAAGAGCAGTGAAATGACTTGCATCTGGGATTCCTACCAAGAAAGCGACATCTTGGATATCCAGATGAGGCTCGCCTACCAATAATTCTTTGGCACGATTCAGGCGATAATTCAGCAAAAATTGGGAGGTTGACTGCCCCAAAAAGCGCTGAAAGAGACGCGACAAATACTGCGGAGTTACAAAAATTTTTTCCGCAAGTTCAGCGACGGTCAATGGATGAGCATAATTGGTTTCGATTTCTAGTAGTACAGGCGCAATGTAGCGTTGGTACAAATGATGCTTTTCATTTGCGTCAGCATTTTGTTGTTGGATCAATGCCAAAAGAAAGTGATAGCAACTGCTGGAAGAGCGCAATGGGTCTAATATTTTTTCTTGATCGTCGCTGATTCGTTGATTGATCCACTCACTGTAAGAAAATAAAGGGCTATCTTGCCCCATCAAGTAGCGCTTTCCGCCAAAAGGTTTCAACAGTTCCTGTACTAAATCTCCTTGCAGCGTAACAAAGTTTGTCTGCCAGTCTCTATGAGGATGGTAACGATGAGGGATGAATGGCAAAATCAAAATGCCAGCCCCAGGAGTTAACACAAAGGATTGATCGTTAAAAAGGACGGTCCCTTGGCCAGCGGTAGTTTGCAACCAGTGATAATATGGATAACCAGTGGGGCGAACCACTTCATCTTGTGCCCAATGATTCCCAATGCTCTCGATACTGACAGGGAGCCGAGGGTTGTTCTGATAGAAATAGATAGACATTGAATTCTCCTTGTTTCGAAATATTATAGAATCATGACAATCCTATTATACTACAACTTTTTGAAAAGCCTTACAATAATAATTATCAATGAGAAAAAGGAGCGTCAAACATGAAAAAAGTTTTTGAACGGTTTTTATTCGGTGGCGATTATAACCCTAATCAGTGGCCGCAAGAAATCTGGCAAGAAGATATGCGAATTTTTAGAAATGCACACATCAATAGTGCGACTATCAATGTCTTTTCTTGGGCAAAAATCCAACCTTCAGAGCACAATTATTACTTTAATGAGTTGGATGAGATGATTGATATGTTGAGTGAAGAAGGCTACGACATTGTATTAGCGACTTCAACAGCGGCGTTGCCAGCATGGATGTTCAAGCGCTATCCAGAAGTGGCTCGAACTGACTATGAAGGGCGGCACCATAAATTTGGACAGCGGCACAATGCGTGTCCTAACAGCTTAGTCTACCAAAAATATGCACAACGATTAGCTGGGAAATTGGCACAACGCTATGGTGGTAACCCGCAAGTCACTTGTTGGCATATCAATAATGAATATGGAGGTGAGTGTTATTGCGAAAACTGTGAGAAAGCTTTTCGGGTCTGGCTAAAAGATAAGTATCAAACCCTTGAGGCATTGAATAAAGCGTGGAATCTGGAATTTTGGGGGCATACTGTTTATGAATGGGACGAAATCGTTCTGCCGAATGCTCTTTCTGAAGGAATCGGTCATGACAAAACCGCATTTGCAGGAATTTCTATCGATTATCGTCGTTTCAATTCTGACAGTCTTTTAGAAAACTTTAAGTTAGAACGGGACGCTATTCGTCAATTCGATAGTCAAACACCGATTACCACGAATTTGATGGGAACTTTTAAAGGACTCGATTACTTCAAATGGGCAAAAGAAATGGATATTGTTTCTTGGGACAACTATCCTTCGTATAATACACCATGGAGTTTCGTTGCAATGACTCATGATTTGATGCGGGGATTGAAGCAAGCGCCGTTTATGTTGATGGAACAAACACCATCCCAACAAAACTGGCAACCATATAATTCATTGAAAAAACCTGGCCAAATGCGCGCGCAAAGCTATCAGACGATCGCTCATGGAGCAGATACAATCCAGTTTTTCCAACTTCGCCGCTCCATTGGTGCTTGTGAGAAGTTTCATGGTGCGGTGATAGAACATGTTGGGCATGAGAACACCCGTGTATTTAAAGAAACTGCAGCATTAGGAGAAGAATTGAGCCGACTGAACGAAGTTTTGGGTAGTGAAACAAAGGCTGAAGTTGGTATTCTATTTGATTGGGATAATTATTGGGCATTGGAATATACGAGCGGACCAACAGTTGATTTGACTTATGTGCAACAAATCCATCAATATTATCGTTACTTTTATGAAAAGAATATCGCAACAGATTTGGTGTCAGTTGATGCAGATTTCAGCAAGTACCAAGTGCTGGTAGCACCGGTTTTGTACATGGTAAAAGCAGGTGTGAAAGAAGCTCTTGAATCCTTTGTGGAACAAGGAGGCACCTTGATCACAACGTATATGAGTGGCATTGTTGACCAGTCAGACAATGTCCATCTAGGCGGCTACCCTGGGCCTTTAAGAGAGCTAGCAGGAATCTGGATAGAAGAGATTGATGCATTAGCACCAGAGCAGACGAACGTTATCCAATTAAAGGGGGGAAGACAGGGAGAAAGTAACTTAGTCAGTGAGATCATCCATTTGGAGACCGCTGAATCTGTAGCGGACTATACGAGTAACTTCTATGCCGGTTCACCAGCAGTGACCAAAAATCGATTTGGTCAAGGTGTCGTTTATTATATTGGGACTCAACTTGAAAAAGATCTTTTAGATACGATCTTGGATGAGGCAACCAATAGCGCAAATCTAACTGCTGTGATTGAAGGAGAAACAAATCTAGAAATCAGCTGTCGTCGTACGGAAGAAGTGGTTTACTATTTTATCATCAATTTTCAGAAGCAAGCGCAAAAGGTGCCGGCACAATTTGTAGGAAAGAAGGACCTACTGTCCGGTAAGCATTTGACTGAAGACTCCGTTGCAAATCAATACAGTGTATATGTAATCAAGGAAGGAAGAAGCGAATGACTGCTTTTGTAATCAAAGACGAATTTTATTTAAATGATCAGCCCATGAAAATTATTTCTGGCTCGATACACTATTTTCGAGTTGTGCCTGCATATTGGCGGGATCGCTTAGAAAAATTACGTTTGATGGGTTGTAATACAGTCGAAACGTATGTGCCTTGGAATATGCATGAACCGCAGGAAGGAAAGTTTGACTTTAGCGATAATCTTGATTTGCGGCGCTTTATTCAGCTTGCACAGGAGGTAGGGCTGTATGTGATCCTTCGTCCAGCACCTTATATTTGTGCGGAATGGGAATTCGGGGGCCTTCCTTATTGGCTGTTAAAAGATCCCTTCATGAAGATTCGCTTTGACTATCCACCGTTTATGGAAAAGATCGCTCGATACTTTACACAGCTTTTTTCTCAAGTGAGTGATTTACAGATCACTCAAGAAGGACCAATTTTGATGATGCAAGTTGAAAATGAATATGGCAGTTATGGAAATGACAAAAGTTATTTGCGAAAGTCTGCTGAACTAATGCGTCACAATGGCATTGACGTGCCCTTATTTACGTCAGATGGTCCTTGGCTGGATATGTTAGAGAACGGTTCGATCAAGGACATCGCACTGCCAACCATCAACTGTGGATCAGACATTCAGGAGAATTTTAGAAAACTTCAAGAATTCCATGGGAAGAAGCAGCCATTGATGGTCATGGAATTTTGGATAGGCTGGTTTGATGCATGGGGAGATGACAAGCACCATACCACATCGGTAACCGACGCTGCTAATGAATTGCGGGACTGCTTAGAAGCTGGCTCCGTCAATATTTATATGTTCCATGGTGGCACGAACTTCGGCTTTATGAATGGTGCCAACTATTATGAGAAATTATCACCAGACGTTACTAGCTATGACTATGATGCGTTGTTATCGGAATGGGGCGATGTGACACCTAAGTATGAAGCATTTCAACAAGTCATAGGTGAAATTACCGAAATCCCATCCTTTCCTTTGACTACAAAAATCACCAAACGGGCTTATGGTAGCTGGAAAGTTAGTCAGCGAGTTTCTCTCTTTGAGACACTAGCTAGCATCAGTCAACCAGTCAAGCACAATTATCCTTTAACGATGGAACTGTTAGATCAAGCTACTGGCTATGTCTATTATCGTTCGCAAATTGGCAAATCGCGTGTGATCGAAGACTATCGACTGATCCATTGTCAGGATCGAGCCCATACGTTTATTAATAATCAGCTGCAATTTATTCAATATGATCAGGAAATCGGACAAAAGAAGACTCTCACACTGACGGAGGAGTCAAATGAGTTAGGGATCTTGGTTGAGAACATGGGACGGGTCAATTACTCCGTCCAAATGAATCATCAATACAAAGGTATCAAAGACGGAGTGATCGTCAACGGTGCGTTTCAAAGTGAATGGGAAATATACAGTCTACCGATGGATAATCTTGATCAAGTAGATTTTTCCGGTCACTGGCAAACGGGACAACCGAGTTTCTCCAAAGTGAGCTTTCAAGTGGATGAATGCGCAGATACATTTGTAGAACTGCCGGGCTGGGGCAAAGGATTTATTGTGATCAATGGGCATAATATTGGTCGTTTCTGGGAGAGAGGACCGCAAAGACGGTTATATATTCCAGCTCCTTATTTACGAGAAGGAAACAACGAGGCTGTGATTTTTGAAAGTGACGGTCGGGTATCAGATATGATCATCTTTCACGATCAGCCGGACTTAGGCCCTAATTAATTGCTTTTATATTTTTTGATTGACAAAGTCCCTATACAGCTACTATGATAAGGATAATCAAATAAATACGTTGATCGGAAAAAAGAAAGAAGCCAGAGTCATCCAGCGAGCTTGGGATAGTGAAAGCCAAGTTGAATCCTTTTTTCGCAGGCATCCGGGAGTATGACTCAATGAAGCTGCCGAGTAATCGGAAGTAGGGTGGAACCGCGAGAATATCGTCCCTATATCTATGCGCAAGTATAGGTATAGGGATTTTTTGGTGTGGTTCACCATTGCTCGAATCACTGTGATCGACCTGTAAAACAGGACATACAAGTCCTTGTTAGCGAACCCTGCTGGTAGAAGTGACTGCAGGAGTAACACAGAAGAGACGAGCAGATGTGAAACAGTAGGCTCGCAGGGAGAACGTAGTACCTGTGTCCTATTTCATGAAAAACTCAACCTTTGCGGTAGAATCAATGACTTAGAAAAGGAGGGGACTCTCATGCCATTTGATATGACGATTGCTGCATCAGAATTCAAAGAAAAAAAATTAAAAGTGTTAGCAAGTATTCCATTGCAAATCTTAGTCAAGCAAGATGATCAACTAGTCAAAGAGTTAACAACAAAACCGGACCAAATGTTGTATGATTTGTCAGATGTTTTGACGGATGACCATGTTGTTGAAGTAAAATTGATTCCAGGTCATGTTGTTGAATTTTATCCAGTAGTCAATGCGTTGTAAGAAAGGAAGAAAATAATGAGTAAATTAACCGTTCAAGAAATGATCTTGACTTTACAGAAGTTCTGGTCTGATAACGGCTGTATGCTAATGCAGGCGTATGATACCGAAAAAGGAGCAGGAACCATGAGTCCGTATACTTTTTTACGTGCAATTGGACCGGAGCCTTGGAACGCCGCCTATGTGGAGCCGTCTCGCCGACCGGCTGACGGCCGTTATGGAGAAAATCCCAACCGTTTGTATCAGCACCATCAATTTCAAGTGGTGATGAAGCCCTCTCCAGAAAATATTCAAGAATTATACCTTGAAAGTCTGCGTTTGCTAGGGATCGATCCGCTAGAACATGATATTCGCTTTGTAGAAGACAACTGGGAAAATCCTTCTATGGGTTGTGCTGGTCTGGGTTGGGAAGTTTGGCTAGACGGCATGGAGATCACTCAGTTTACTTACTTCCAACAAGTTGGAGGATTGGCCTGCAAACCCGTTACTTCAGAGATCACCTATGGACTAGAACGTTTAGCATCTTATATCCAAGAAGTTGAAAGTGTCTATGATCTGGAATGGTCGACAGGGGTCAAATACGGCGAGATTTTCCGTCAGCCTGAATTTGAACATTCAAAATATTCCTTTGAAGTCAGCGATCAAGAGTTATTGTTAAGCAATTTTGGCCGCTTTGAGGCAGAGGCAAAACGCTGTATCGATGAAAACCTCGTTCATCCTGCATATGACTATATTTTGAAATGCAGTCATACATTTAACCTGTTAGACGCTCGAGGAGCTGTTTCGGTAACTGAACGTGCTGGATATTTGGCTCGTATCCGTAATTTAGCACGACAAGTTGCCAAGTTATTTGTCGCTGAACGGGAAAAACTAGGTTATCCATTATTAGCACCAGAAGAAGCGGAAAAATTGATTGCGGGAGGGAAATAAAATGGCACAAAACCTATTATTAGAAATCGGTTTAGAAGAAATGCCAGCACATGTTGTCACGCCAAGCATGAAACAGCTACAACAAAAAACGGCGGAGTTTTTGACAGCTCATGCACTGCAATTCAGTTCGATCGAAGCTTATTCTACACCTCGACGTTTAGCTGTATATGTGACTGGGATTCCGGAAAGTCAAGCTGATACGCAAGAAGAAGTGAAAGGACCTGCCAAAAAAATTGCAATCGATGCCGATGGCAATTGGTCAAAAGCAGCCCAAGGGTTCGTTCGTGGACAAGGATTGACCACAGATGCAATTACCTTCAAAGAATTAAATGGTGTGGAGTATGTCTATGTCACCAAGCATATTCAAGGTAAACCAGCGCTTGAAGTTTTAACTGGTTTGAAAGAGGTCATTACTAGTTTGGTGTTCCCAGTAACAATGCACTGGGCAAATTTCGATTTTGAGTATATCCGGCCAATCCACTGGATCGTAGCATTGTTTGGCGCTGAAGTCGTACCATTTACAGTCCTTGACGTAGTAACAGATCGGAAATCCCGTGGCCATCGTTTCCTTGGAGAAGAAGTCACCTTTGAAACTGCCGATGACTATTTGAGTCAAATGGAACGCCAATTCGTGATCGCTGATCCATCCAAAAGACAGCAATTGATCGTAGACCAAATTGACGCAATTGCTAAAGAAAACAACTGGCGGATCGATCTTGATGAAGATCTTTTAGAAGAAGTGAACAACTTGGTAGAATATCCGACTGCTTTTGTCGGTGACTTTGATGAAAAATATCTTTCAGTTCCAGAAGAAGTCTTAGTCACTTCGATGAAAGAACATCAGCGGTATTTTGATGTGCGCACCCCAGAAGGTGTTTTGTTGCCCCATTTCATTTCAGCAAGAAACGGCGATCGGGTAAAAATCGATAATGTAGTCAAAGGAAATCAGAAAGTATTGACAGCGCGTCTAGAAGACGCGGAATTCTTTTACAATGAGGATAAGAAACTTACCATCGATCAATGTGTGGAGAAACTAAAACAAGTCACTTTCCACGAAAAAATCGGTAGCTTATATGAAAAAATGCAACGGGTAGCTGTTATTGCTCAAATCATTGGAGAAACCGTCGAATTGTCTGAAGATGAAAGAACAGAATTGAAACGTGCATCAGAAATCTATAAGTTTGATTTAGTAACGAATATGGTCGGTGAGTTTCCGGAATTACAAGGAGTCATGGGTGAAAAGTATGCTCTCTTGCAAGGAGAAACACCGCAAGTGGCACAAGCGATCCGTGAACATTATATGCCTGTCTCTGCTGAAGGTGCGTTACCTGAATCAAGCGTTGGAGCAATTTTAGCAATTGCTGATAAGTTAGACAGTTTACTGTCATTCTTTGCAGTGGGCATGATTCCAAGCGGATCGAACGATCCATACGCATTGCGCCGACAAACTTATGGCATCATTCGGATTATTGCTGAGAAACGTTGGTACTTCCCGTTAGCCCGTTTACAGGAAAAAATCCGCACAGCAATCAATGAACAGCCATCAGTCTATGGCATTCAATTGAACGAAGGACAAGAGCAAGTCATTGATTTTGTTGACGGACGTCTGCGTCAATTCTTAGCAACGAAAAACATTCGTCATGATGTGATCGAAGCAGTGATCAACTCTCGTCAAGGCGATATCAGTCTTTTGTTTGAAGCTGCTCAAATGTTGAGAGCACATTTGAATGATTCTGATTTCAAACCTTCGATGGAAGCTTTGACAAGGGTCATTAATCTTGCGAAAAAGGCAGATCTTGAACACAAACAAATCAATCCTGAATTGTTTGAGAACGAATCAGAAAATACGCTTTATGAGGCAGTGGTCGCCATTGAAGATAAGTTCCCGCAACAAACGATGGAACAAAACTATCAAAGCCTAGTTTCATTGAGACCATTAATCGAAGCTTATTTTGATCAGACAATGGTCATGGTAGATGACGAGGCAATACGTCGCAATCGTTTTGCATTATTGGATAAGATCGCCAAAATGAGTTTGGCAGTAGCCAGCCTTGATGCTTTAGTCACAAAATAAGATTTGATCCAGCTAGTGTCCAACAATGTGTGTTTGGATACTAGCTGAATTCCTAAAAAAGCCTAGCCATCTTCATTTACTTGAAGATGGCTAGGCTTTTTATATACGCGTCAATTTAACGACAACTTCACAACGAGCAGTTTGAGGAAACATGTCAACAGACTGTAAATACTCAATCTTGAAGACAGACGCTAATTTGACCAAATCACGGGCTAATGTTGAAACATTACAAGAGATATAAACCATTTTCTTTGGGGGCTGAGCAACTAACGCTTGCAACAGGTGGTCATCTAATCCAGTTCGAGGGGGATCAACCACAATACTGTCGGGTCTAAAACCAGCAGCAAACCATTTAGGGAGTAAGTCTTCGGCAGTTCCTGTTTCATAATGCGTATTATTTGCTTGGATTCGGCGGGCATTTTCTTTGGCATTTTCGATTGCTTGCGGAATGATGTCCATCCCACGGACTTCCTTTGCATGTTTTGCGAGGCTTAGTCCAATCGTTCCAACACCACAATAGGCATCAACGACGGTTTCATTTTTTGTCAATGCCAGTGCTTTGATTGCTTCGTCATAAAGTATACTAGTTTGTTGCGGATTCAGTTGGAAGAATGCACGAGGTGAAAGGTCGAATGTTAATTCCTGCAATCGTTCTTCAATCGCTTCTTTTCCCCAGAGATGTAAAGTTTCATCCCCCATGATCACCGAGGTCTTCTTGCTTTGGACATTTTGCATGATCGAAACTACTTGAGGCATGCGTTGATTGATTTCTCGAATCAACGCATTTTTCTGTGGCAGTTTGCTAGAGTTCGTGATAAAAACGACTTGTACTTCGCCGGTCGCTCTGCCCACTCTAACCATCAAAGTCCTCAGGATGCCGCTGTTTTTTCTTTCATCATAGATTGGGAGTTGATACTTGTTCAGTAACTGCACAAGGCCATTGATCACATCTTGGGTTGCTTTTTCTTGAACGAGACAATCATCGATCGCCACTAAACGATGAGAATCCATTTCGTAAAGACCAGCTTCGATTCGTTTTGATTTTGTATCATATCGCAACTGAAATTGCGCTTTGTTGCGATAGTGCCATGGTTCTTCCATGCCAATCGTATCTTTTAAGATATACTTCTGATAACCTTTGGGCTTAAATTTGGTTAATGCTTGTTTTAATAAGTCTTTCTTAAAGTCTAGCTGCTTTTCATAAACAAGATGCTGTAATTGACAGCCCCCACAACGATCATAAAATTTGCAGGGGGGGAGAATACGGTCGCTGCTTTTCTTGATGATTTTGGTCATTCTCGCTTCTGCAAACCTCGGAGTTGCTTTGGTCACTTCTGCAATCACTTCTTCTCCCGGAAGAACTCGCGGGACAAAGACGATCAATTTTTTATAATAGCCGATTCCTTCTCCGTTGATTCCTAAACGTTTGATCGTCAGTTGTAGTTTTTGACCGTTTTTAAGTTGTACGTTTGCCATGATTGCTCCTTATCGATAAATAGTCTCTCTATTTTACCATACTTTTTATAGCTCTTTTGAAGGAATTTCCCCTTTTTTGTGATAAACTAGAATATACGTTCGTGAGGTGAAGAAAATGATAACGATCATTCGTATCAGTAAGGGAAAAGGTCCCTTTTACGAAGTAGACTGCTCCAATGGAGAATCTTTGCGGGTTTCTGAGGATCTTCTGGTTCGTTTCCGTCTTCTAAAAGGAAAAGAAGTGACGGAAGAAGAGTTGACCGAAATCAAAAAAAGCTCCGGTTTTGATATTGGGCTGCAGCAAGCAATGAATTACATTAGCTACCAACTACGTTCCGAAAAAGAAGTTCGTACCTATCTAAAAGACAAAGAAATCAATTTAGAGGATCGCCATTTGGTCGTGCAGCGATTGAAAGAACTAAATTTACTTGATGACCGTACCTACGGAGAAAGCTACTTGCGGACACAAATCCGTTTAGGAGACAAAGGGCCATCAGTCATCAGTCAGCAACTAAAACAAAAAGGGCTGTCTGAAGAAGTGATTCAAGAAGTGATGCCGTTATATACAGAAGAAAAGCAATTTGATGTCGGCTATCATACTGCCGAAAAAGCATTGCGTCGGTTCCAAGGGAAAAGTCACAAAGAGATGATGCAGAAACTATCGCTGCACCTAATGCAAAAAGGGTTTAGACAACCAGTTATCCAATTAATTTTAGATGAACTGCCTACAGATAGAGGCGACGAAGAGGAAAACGCAGCTTTGCAAAAAGAGGGTCAACGACTTTTGCGAAGACATCAGCGGTTGCCTTTGAATAAAAGAAAAATGAAAATCAAACAAGGTCTTTACCAAAAAGGTTTCGCTCTGGATGCGATCCAACAATTTTTAGATGAGGAAGTTATGGATGAATAAACAGTGGGAAAAGTGGTCAAAAGAGGACATTCGTTCTTTCCAAGACAAGTTTTTGAATTGGTACCATGATGAAAAAAGGAATCTCCCCTGGAGAGCAACCAACGATCCCTATGCAATCTGGATCTCGGAGATCATGCTCCAGCAAACAAGAGTGGACACCGTCATTGGCTATTATTACCGCTTTATGGAACAATTTCCAACCATCAAAGATTTAGCTGGTGCAGAAGAGCAGAAGCTTTTGAAGGCTTGGGAAGGATTAGGTTATTACTCTCGTGCACGCAATTTAAAAGCTGCCGCTCAACAAATCATGGCAGAGTTCGATGGAGAGATGCCACAGACCATCACTGATATTCGTTCGTTAAAGGGGATTGGTCCTTACACTGCCGGGGCGATCGGCAGTATCGCTTTTGGATTGCCGGAACCTGCAATTGATGGCAATGTGATGCGTGTAGTGAGTCGTTTGTTTTGTATTGAGGCAGATATAGCTAAAGCAAGTTCTCGCGGAGTCTTTGATAAAGCAATGCGTACAATCATTTCTCACGATGAGCCAGGAGAATTCAATCAAGCTTTGATGGATCTTGGTTCAAGTATTTGTACGCCGACTTCGCCATTATGCGAGGAATGTCCACTGCAAGAATATTGTCTAGCCTATCAGCAGGGAACACAAACCGACTTTCCCGTAAAATCAAAAAAAGCGAAGCCAAAAGATATGTATTACATTGCTGGAGCTATTGAAGAAGATGGCCGCTTTTTATTGGTGCAGCGACCAGAAACTGGCTTGTTAGCCAAAATGTGGCATTTTCCGCTTTTGGAAGTGGATCAGGCGACCTATATGCAATTATTGGCTTATTGGCAAGACCAACAGTTAACATTGGATGCAGTTGCAGAAGAACCAGCTCCGATTTTCCCTGAATTTCCCGTCGTTTGGCAAAAAAGACATCTTGGTGAGGTTACTCACATCTTTAGTCATTTGAAATGGCACATACTGCTTTTTTATGGACGCACACCGTCGGAATTCTCTTTAGAACACAGTCAATGGGCTGCGCCAGAAGAATTTGAACAGTATGTCTTTCCCAAACCTCAGTTGAAATTAGTCGAACAATTGAAGAAAAATCATAAAGTCGATAAACATTTCTAGGCAAAGGGTTGTTTTATTGCTATAATATTTACGATATCGGTGTAATGAACACCCAAACAAAACGCAAGTTTTCTTGCTGAGGGAAGGGTTGCTATGCGAGTTCCAAAAGAAGGAGAGTTTGTCAGCATCCAAAGCTACAAACATGACGGCAATTTGCATCGAACGTGGCGGGATACTATGGTCTTAAAGACGAGCGAATTCTCAATGATTGGTGTCAATGATCATACATTGGTGACTGAATCGGATGGAAGACGCTGGGTTACCCGTGAGCCAGCTATTGTATATTTTCATAAAAAATACTGGTTTAATGTAATCGCAATGATCCGAGAAAAGGGGGTTTCCTATTATTGTAATCTCGCTTCACCGTATTTGCTTGATGAAGAGGCCTTGAAATATATTGATTATGACCTTGATATCAAAGTATTTCCTGATGGTGAGAAACGTTTACTAGATGTGGATGAATATGAGCTTCATAGCAAGATCATGCATTATCCGCAGGACATTGATTTTATTTTAAAAGAAAATGTCAAAATTTTAGTAGATTGGATCAATAATGGCAAAGGACCATTTTCTGAGGGGTATGTGGACATTTGGTATGATCGCTACAAGCAGTTGTCTCAGAAATAGCAAGGAGTAGCCGTAAAGGGTCACTTCAATGTGCAAAAGACTCGACTTTAATTCGAAGTCGAGTCTTTTTGTATCAAAAAATAGTGCCTGTCATCGAGTGATTGATTTGTAAGGCGGGGCTTCTTTAAAGGAGATTCATCCAGTTCTATAAAGAAGCGAAAGTTGTCAATCACGTGAGTTATAAGTGATTGACAGCTTTTAAGATACTTAGTTCTGCAGATATTTACTCATTTTGATGTGGGGCATATCCGCATCAAGAAATTCTTCCCCTTCAGGTTGGTAGCCTAGAGAAAGATAAAAACCTTTTGCGGTTAGCTGAGCACCTAAAGTGATTTTTTGAAACCCTTGTTTCCGAGCAAAATCCTCCGCCCCTTGGATCAAAATTCGTCCGAAGCCTTTTTTGCGATGGGAAACGGGTACGGCCATACGCTGAAGTTTCAATGTGTGGCTATCTATAGGAAGCAGCCGCAAAGTTGCTGTTGCTTCTTTTTGTTCATTGTAGAGAACAAAATGGACCGCGTTTGCTTCGTCCTGATCGATCTCAAGACTTAAGGGCACGCCTTGTTCTTTGACGAAGACATCATTACGAATTTTCAACGAGTCCAGATAAATTTCGCTTAATGTATCTTTGGTTTGTGCGACGAACATAAAATCAACCACCTTCTTATTTCATCAATTATTTTCTAAGTATACCATTTTTACGAAAAGAAAAATTGCTTTTGCGGCTAAAGTCGCAAGCTTTTTTTTGCAAAATACTCTATAATAGTGAAAAAAAGGAGGGAATCGTTTGTTCGACAAATTCAAACAATCAAAACTTTTCTTCTGGTCATTAGAAATTCTCGTTCTTGCCACGTTAGCTCTGGTATTGAGCAAAATCAATTTCTTATTTGCACCAGTAGGAACATTTTTTTCGACATTATTTGCGCCGGTCTTAATTGCAGGCTTTTTGTACTATCTGCTTAATCCGATCGTCGTTTTTCTGATGAAGACCACTAAGATCAAAAGAATCTACGCTGTGATTTTAGTTTTACTCTTATTAGTAGCAGCTATTGTCCTAACAGTCGTAAGCGTGATTCCAAATCTGATCAACCAAATTTCACAACTTGCAGAAAATATTCCTACTTTTGCTAAAAATATGGAGACTTGGATTTCTAAAATAGCAGATGACCCAGTATTTAAACAGATCGACTTTGCGCAACAGTTAGAAAATCTCAATCTTTCCTATGGTTCATTGCTGCAACAATTTCTAAGTGGGCTGTCAACAAGTTTGGGATCGATCGTAGGAACGATTGCTTCAGCAACGATGATCATTGTTACAGTACCATTCATCTTGTTTTATATGCTGAAAGACGGCGAGAAACTTGTGCCAAATATTCAATCAGTTTTACCTGAAAAAAGACGAAATCAAATCATCGAGTTATTGGGTGATCTGAATAAAACATTGTCCAATTACATTAGCGGACAAGCGATTGAATGTATTTTTGTCGCGACCTTTACCTTTATCGGCTACTGGCTAGTGGGTGTCAATTACGCCTTTTTATTTGGTGTCATTGCAGGGATCACTAACTTGATTCCTTATTTAGGCCCTTACCTCGGCTTGATTCCGGCAGTTTTAGTGACAATCTTTGATGATCCTTTCCGGGCTCTGTTATGTGGTGTAGTCGTGTTAGTCGTTCAACAATTAGATGGTAATGTGATCTATCCTAATGTAATCGGAAAGTCATTGGCGATTCATCCGCTAACCATTATTTTAGTGTTGCTAGTCGCAGGGAACATCGCTGGATTACTGGGTATTTTCTTAGGAGTACCTTTCTACGCCATTTGTCGTACGATTGTGATTTTTGTGATTCGTTTGATTCGTGACGATAAAAGCAAGAAAAACCAAGAGAAATTGATCGAACTAGATAACTGATGGTTTTTATTGCAAAGAAAAAAGCTTTATGATACGATTTTATCGTGGGTATAGCCCACGATTTTTTTTAGAAAATGTAAAAATAAGGAGAGAATGCTATTATGAATGCTGACCCCGAGAGTCAGTCGCTATTAGCGCAAATTTTATTATTGATCGTTTTGACATTGATCAATGCTTTCTTGGCTGCTTCAGAAATCGCGGTTGTTTCAGTTAATAAGAACCGTGTAGAACAGAAGGCTGAGGAAGGAAATGTCAAATCACAAAAATTATTGAAAATCATTGACAATCCCACCAACTTCTTGTCGACGATCCAAGTTGGGATCACATTAGTCAATATCTTATCAGGGGCCTCACTGGCAGATACGCTATCTACCCGCTTAGCACCCGTTCTAGGTGGCGGAGCTGCAGCAAAAAGCCTGGCTAATATCATTGTATTAGCGATTTTGACCTATGTTTCGATCGTATTTGGTGAGTTGTATCCAAAACGAATCGCAATGAACAAATCTGAAGAAGTTGCTCAATTTACTTCAGGTGTGATACGTGTGATTGGTACGATCGCAAAACCATTTGTGTGGTTGCTTTCCGCTTCAACTAGTTTGTTAGCTCGAATCACACCAATGGAATTTGATGATGAAGATACAAAAATGACTCGTGATGAAATGCGGTATATGTTAGAAACAGAAGGTGTCTTTGAAGAAGATGAATTGGAAATGCTACAAGGAATCTTTTCATTGGATACGAAGGTGGCCCGTGAAGTGATGGTGCCGCGGACTACTGCATTTATGGTCGATATCAATGATTCAGTAGATGAAATTTTGACAGAAATTTTAGCAGAAAACTATTCTCGAATCCCAGTATATAATGAGGACAAAGACAAAGTCGTAGGTATTTTACATACAAAAAACCTGCTGAAATGTGCCTATAAATATGGATTTGAAACATTAGATATTAAACAAATCCTCCAAGAACCATTATTTGTGCCTGAAACTGTTTTTATTGATGACTTACTCTATGAGTTGAAAAAGACTCAAAATCAGATGGCTATCTTATTAGACGAATACGGCGGTGTCGTAGGTCTGGTTACTTTAGAAGACCTCTTAGAGGAAATCGTTGGTGAGATCGACGATGAATCGGATGAAGTAGAAGAATTATATGAACAAGTTTCTGATCATGAGTACATCATCCAAGGGCGAATGTTGATTGATGACTTTAATGAAGCATTTGATATGAGCCTGCACATGAGTGATGTTGATACAATGGCCGGATATTTGATCACAGCTTTAGGGTTGATTCCTGATGAAGGAGAGAAATTATCCTTTAAAGTGGATAACGTCACACTGATTACAGAAGAAATGGAAGGGTCACGTGTATTGAAGATCCGCGTTATCTTCCATGATCCTGAAGAAACAGCTGTCGAACCTGAAGAAGAACGCCGCTATTTCAAAAAAGATTTTGAAGAAGACGAACCTCGTCGATAAAATGAATGCTTGAAGCAAATGCTTCAAGCATTTTTTTGTCTAAAAATAATATATAGAACAGAATGAGTTAATCAAATGATACAGATTTAGCTAGATAAAAAAACTAAAATAACTAAGCATATTTCTTGCTTTTCTTGTGAATTAAAGAGAGGATAAGAGTGCGATAACTAGAAATCATTGTGGGGTGGGAAAATGAGATTTTACCGAATGAAAAGTGATGATATTCGGATGAACTTAGCTACTGAAGAATATTTAATGAATAACGTAGATATTTCAGAACCATGCTTGCTGTTATACATACAAAAGCCTTGTGTTATAATCGGTAGAAACCAAAATGCCTACGAAGAAATAAATTTTGACTATTTACGACATAATGACATCGTTTTAACCCGGAGAACCTCTGGTGGCGGAGCAGTTTATGACGATCTAGGCAACATGAGTTTTAGCTTTGTGACTAAAAAAGATGTGACTCATTTTGGTGATTATCATGGAGCCACCCAACCTATTTTGAAAGCATTGCAGAAGATGGGAGCAAAAGAGGTTGAAGTACGGGGAAGAAATGACTTGTTTGTTGAAGGAAAGAAATTTTCTGGTAACGCCATGTACACAAAAAATGACAGAAGCTATTCCCACGGAACATTGATGTTCGATGTTGACTTAAGCGTTTTGACAAAAGTGTTGAACGTTCCACAGGAAAAGATCGACTCGAAGGCAACAAAGTCAGTGCGTAAAAGTGTGACCAACATCAAGCCTTATCTTTCTGAAGAATATCAACAATTGTCAACGAAAGAATTTAGAGATCAATTGCTCTGTCATATTTATGACGTCGACAACATTGAGGAAATCCAAGAAAAAGAAATCAAATTAACGGCTGAAGATCAACGGAAGATTAATCAGTTGTATCAATTGCGATATGCCAATGATCAATGGATTTATGGGGAAGCCCCGAATTATCAATGGACGAAACGCAAACGTTTTGAAAATGTTGGTATCGTTGAACTACGCTTTTCAGTGGCAAAGGGGAAAATCACAGAAGCACAAATCACTGGAGATTTTTTTGGCGAAGAAGATATCGCTGGTCTCGAAAAACAGCTGATTGGTCTTCCTTATAATGAAGAGTTGCGGCAGCATTTTCAAGGGATGGAAGTCGCGAAATATATCCATCAACTGACAAATGAGCAATTTGTATCACTACTTTTCAATTGAGTTTGAAGGCAGAGGAGCGTCAGGAACCAAATATGATCGAAGTAAAAGAGGTTTCACAAGTATATCAGGACAATGTCCTTGATCGAGTATCGTTAACAATCAGCAATGAGATCGTCGGTATCGTCGGCAAAAGCGGTTCCGGGAAGTCTACCTTGTTGCGTCTGATTAATTTGATCGAATCTCCTTCAGCTGGCGAAATCGTGATTGATGGCGTGAACACGACAGGATTGACCAAGAAAATGAGACGAAGTCTACAGCAAGATATTGCGATGATCTTTCAACAATTTAATCTGCTCCATAATCTGACTGTCTACGACAATGTTTTTTTGCCTTTAAAATTAGCTGGAAAATCACAACGACAAGTGATGGAAACGTTAGACTTCGTAGGTATGTCTGAAAAGGCTTCGGTTTATCCTGCTTCTTTAAGTGGAGGGGAAAAGCAACGAGTAGCAATTGCCCGTGCTTTGGTCAAAGAACCAAAGATCCTCTTGTGTGATGAACCGACCAGTGCATTGGATGAAGATACTAAGGGAGATGTTTTATCGTTATTGCAAAAGGTTCATGGCACTTTCCAGCCTACAATCGTGTTTGTTAGTCATGAATTGTCAGCGGTTCGACAAGTTTGTGAGCGGGTCTATGTTATGGAACAAGGAAGAATCGTAGCGGAAGTAGCGAATACGCCGCATCTTTTACAAAAAGAAGAATTAAACTATGTCGATCGTGTGATAAGGAGTCTAAAGCATGACGATAATTGAGAGTATTCAATACTATTTACCAGAATTGATGCAGGCGATGGAAGAAACCCTGATCATGATGAGTATCTCTATCTTCGCCGCTGTTTTGATTGGATTGCCATTAGGTATTCTATTATTTATTAGTCGTGAAAACAACAATCAGGGAACGATTTTGTATCAAATATTAAATTTGCTGATCACGGTCATTCGTTCGTTTCCTTATTTACTGTTTGTTGTTGCGATGATTCCCGTCACTCGTTTTTTGTTAGGCAGCTCGTTTGGGCCGATCCCAGCAAGTATCCCATTGAGTATTGTGTCAATCGTCATCTATGCTCGTTTAGTCGAGCAGGTATTGTTGGATGTCCCAGAAGATGTCGGACTATTGGCACGCTCATTAGGTGTCTCCACTTATCAATATGTCAAAGAATTTTTGCTCGTGGAAGCAAGAAGCGGGTTAATCCTGTCTCTGACGACAACGATCGTCAGTATGGTGTCTTATTCCACAGTGATGGGAATCGTTGGCGGAGGAGGAATCGGAGACTTTGCCATCCGTTATGGATATCAACGGTACGAATATGGGGTCATGTATTTTTCCATTTTAGTGATGATCGTAGCAGTTTTTAGTATTCAGTTGATTGGGAATGGGTTAGCAAAAAAAGTTGATAAAAGAAAGTAGGAGTAGGAATGAAAAAAGGAATATTTTTTGGGTTAGTACTAGCAGTAATGTTTCTTGGTGCTTGTGGAACAGGGAATGAGTCGCAATCAGAGGATAAAGTGATTAAAGTCGCTTCTCAAACGACCCCTATGACAGATGTTGTCAAAGTAGCAGCCGATGCGGTAGAAGATGGCTGGAAAATTGAATTGGTACAAGTAAATGACAATATTCAATACAATGAGCTGTTGAATAATAAGGAAGTAGACGCAAACTTTGCGCAGCATGAGCCGTATATGCAACGCTACAATGAGGAAAAATCAGCAGATTTAGTGGCTTTAGACAAAATTTATAATGCTAAAGTGGGCTTTTACTCAAAAGAGTATACAAAAATTGAAGACATTCCTGAAGGAACGAAAGTTGCTCTGCCGAATGATGTTTCTAATGAAGGACGAGCATTAGCCATCTTAGCTGAGCAAGGATTGATTGAATTAAAAGATGGAGTTGGAGTCAATGGTACGATCAAAGACATTACTGCGAATCCTAAAAACTTTGAATGGTTGTCTGTGGACTTATTGAATCTAGCAGAAGCCTATAATGAACCAAATGTCTCCCTTGTCTACAACTATCCGACCTATATCGCCAAAATTGGTCTAAAGCCTGACGATGCCTTGTTCTTAGAGAAAACGATAGATGATCGTTTTGCGATCTCTTTAGTTGCTCGTAAGGACAATCAAGATTCAGAAAAAATCAATGTTTTGCGAAAAGCGATGACCAGCGATAAAGTCAAAGAATTTTTGGAAAATGAGCATAGTGATACATTAATTCCAGCCTTTTAGTTTTTTGAGTGTTTTTCATGCTTTCACAGCAGTTCTCGTATAAATACAAATAGCTATCAAGCTGCTTAAACAGTTGCTCTCTAGACTTTCGAATCTGAATGATAGAGAGCATTTGTCTGTAATTTTTCTTTTTTCCGCTCTTGATACATGATATACTAATTTGGTCAGAAAATCTTTGTATAGACACAGAGAGTTCTAATTTCAAGGAATGGAGTAACTACATAACATGGAGAATCCAAATTTAAAACAACAAGTTGAAAGTCGTCGCACCTTTGCGATTATTTCTCACCCGGATGCTGGGAAGACAACGATCACTGAGCAGTTGCTGCTATTTGGGGGAGCAATTCGCCAAGCAGGAACTGTCAAAGGAAAGAAAACCGGTAATTTTGCTAAATCCGACTGGATGGAAATCGAGAAACAACGGGGGATTTCTGTCACTAGTTCTGTAATGCAATTTGATTATCAAGGAAAACGTGTGAACATTTTGGATACACCAGGACATGAGGATTTCTCTGAAGATACGTATCGTACGTTAATGGCTGTTGATAGCGCCGTGATGGTTATTGATAGTGCCAAAGGGATCGAAGCACAGACGAAAAAGCTTTTCCAAGTCGTAAAAAAACGGGGAATCCCGATCTTTACCTTCATCAACAAATTAGACCGTGATGGTCGTGAACCATTAGAACTTTTAGAAGAGCTAGAAGAGTTGCTTCAAATCGAGTCCTACCCAATGAATTGGCCAATCGGAATGGGAAAAGGGCTTGAAGGACTTTATGACATTCACAATCAACGGGTTGAAATTTATCGTCCAGAATCTCATGGCGGTGAACGCCTGATTCCATTTAATCAAAACGGTGAAATTCCCCAAGATCATCCGCTGAATCAAAATGGTGTCTATCAACAAGTGTTGGAAGAAGTCGAATTATTACAAGAAGCTGGCGATTCCTTTGATGAAGAGAAAATCGCTCGTGGTGATCAAACCCCTGTCTTTTTTGGCTCTGCGTTAACAAACTTTGGTGTGCAAACTTTCTTAGAAACATTTTTACAATTTGCACCAGCACCTTACGGACATAAGACAAGGACAGGAGAAGAAATTAGTCCATACGAACAAGAGCTTTCAGGATTTGTTTTCAAAATCCAAGCCAATATGAACCCCGCACACCGTGACCGGATTGCCTTTGTCCGCATTTGCTCAGGAACATTTGAACGGGGAATGGATGTCACGCTTGAGCGGACAGGCAAAAAAATGAAATTAAGTAATGTGACCCAGTTCATGGCAGACACTCGCGAAAATATTGAGCAAGCTGTTGCCGGCGACATCATTGGGGTATATGATACCGGAAATTATCAAATTGGTGATACTTTATATGAAGGGAAATTGAAAGTCGCCTATGAAGAATTACCTTCGTTTACACCTGAACTCTTTATGAAAGTAACAGCCAAAAATGTTATGAAACAAAAATCATTCCATAAAGGGATCTATCAGTTAGTGCAAGAAGGAGCCATCCAATTGTATAAAACGTATCTCAGTGATGAATACATTATTGGAGCGGTTGGACAGCTGCAATTCGAAGTATTTCAATATCGAATGCTGAACGAGTACAATGCAGAGGTGATCATGTCGCCAATGGGACATAAGATTGCTCGTTGGATCGATCCTAAAGATTTGGATGAAAAGATGAGTTCAAGTCGCAACATCTTAGCCAAAGACCGTTTCGACCAGCCATTGTTCTTGTTTGAGAACCAATTCGCGATGCGTTGGTTCGCCGACAAATATCCAGATGTCGAATTGAAAAGTTTGATGTGAAAACACTGCTAGTACTTGTGACGGCTAGTGTTCTCAAATGATGGGAGCGAGAAATGAGTTGGTTCTTGTCTAAAAAAACATTCTTATCGTTTTTGATAAGAATGTTTTTTTGTTTTGTATCAGTAAAAAATCGAATTGTTTTGGTCTAAAAAAACTGATATAATAATTTATGACGTGAGACGAGCGCTTATAGTGTTGCAAATAGGAGTAAGGGGGTCATTATGAAATTAATCAAGCGTGTCAATTTGCTTGACGATAAAAAGCTAATCATGAAACTGAATATCTTAACGATTCCTCTATTGGTTATTTTCTTTGCTTTATTTACGCTTTTAACATTAGATAGAAAGTTAACGGAAGAAGTCACTATCGATTTAATGTATCTCGTTATTGCCATTCTATCAATGGCAGGGTTAATCATCGTTCACGAATTGATTCACGGGATTTTTTTTAAGCTGTTCAATAAGGAAGGAAAAGTCAAATTTGGTTTTAAGAATGGTTTGGCCTATGCAACAAGTCCTAATTCCTTTTATTCAAGGTGGCAGTTTTTACTTATTTTGCTTGCTCCTTTTGTCTTGATCACTTTGGTCTTATGGCTGTTGTATGCGTATAGGGAAATTTCTCCTTATGCATTTGTCTGGTTGGCTTCTTTTCATGGGTCAGCCTGTATTGGGGATTTTTATTTTTGTTATTTAGTGACTAAAGCTCCAGCGCATAGTTATGTAGAAGATACCGAACAGGGGATAAATTTTTATTCCAATCATTAGCAAAGCACAGCCATTAGGGCTGTGCTTTTTTGCACTCATTTGAAAAACGTTTTTGTTGCGTAGCATGGCTATCATTTGTCAATCACTTTGCTATAGAGCATGCACTGAAGATCAATTTTTTTGTTGGGCAATTTTAATGAAATCTTTTTTTCTTTTTGACGTTGAAAACCGCGCTTTTCATAAAATTGATACGTACAAGCACTATCTGTAAAAAGATAAATTTCTTTTCCTTGCACTCTTTTCTGTAGTTCATTTAGCAGCCGCGTTCCGAGCCCTTTGATAGGTATATCAGGATTAGCTGCTAAGAAAATGATTTTCCCATCCGGTGAATGGTCACTTAAATATTCAGAAAGGAGTTGATTGTTTCCGGCATCATATGCTCCGGCACTTTCTTTGGCAAAACTATTCTGTAAGAATTCAAATAGTTTGAAGTAGTTACTGTAAATGTCACAGAAGGAGCAGCAACATTTACTTTAGCTACTCCTGTTGAAACAAAAACTGTAGATTTTGCAGATATTAGTTTCACAGAAACGAAAGCGAATCCGCTAACAGGTACTTTCACGTTATCTGGAACATTAACGAATAAGTCATTTTGAGCAAAGCAAGTAGTGATAACAGCAGCAGTTCCTGGAGAAACCTCACACCTGGTTTAACGATTGCAACGAGTGAAGTATTCAAAGTTGAAGCAAGTCAAGGCTATGAAACGACTGAAGAAGGTACTTTTGATTATACAATTGATCCTTCAACTTTTGACAACACTAAGGCAAGTGATTACGTAATCACACTAACTGCATCAGAAGTGACAGACGTCACTCCTTAATCGTATGTTATATCCTAGCTACAAGAATGAATCTTATTCTTTTAGGGTGTTTCTTTTGTTCCTGTGCTTAGGAATATTTTTTTTCAGTCCAGAAGCATTGGCCGAAGAATCGATTGGCTCTTCTTTTGAAGTTCAGATCCAAGCAGACAAGAATTCAAGTATAGTAAAAGATATTCAATTTTCGCCTGATCTGAACCAAAAGTATACTTATACAGCAACTGTTACTAATCATGAAAGTCATGCCATTGAAGTATCGGTTTTTCCTAGTATCGCTGTTTCAACTAGGACTTCAATGACTTATGTTGCGGAAACAAACAATTTGCTAAATAAAGATTATGATTTAAAGAAGTACGTAAAACTCTTACCAATTGAAGGTAAATTGGAGAGAGTGTAAAATATTTTGTGTAAATAGAAAAAAGGAAGTCCCTTCTGTAGAATAGAGTTACCACAACACATTCACAGAAGAGAGGACTTCCCTATGAACGATTTTACTACAGAAATTCTAAAGACTCTAGCGAACA
>NZ_QPQX01000059.1:0-616 GCF_005234805.1 Enterococcus sp. ARL09-542 | reverse complement strand
CTCGTTGTCAAGGGCAACTGGATATGGTGTCATAAACAGACCTTATAATTTTTGTCTAGAAAAGTGTTGCCATTCCATATCTTATGTAAACCAAAAGTTGTTTTCCTATTTCATTTTATGCACACACAAAAAATAGATCAATTTTATGATCCTCTGAATTTACGATTGCACAAGAGGAACATAAAGTCGACCTATTAGCATTTCTTTTCAATCATTAAAAAAGTATCTTTCGATATTACTAAACAATGAAATTATCTATTTGAAATTTAAATCTGATAATATATTGAGTGTTCCAATGAGGGCTTTGATCCTATTATCCATATCTTTTTCAGTTTTAATATTGATACACATTATAAGAAAAAGAAACTTTTGGTTAATTTATTTCATCCCAGTGCAAAATATAAAAAAGTAAAATAGACCATAGGCAATAGATTAACAATTAATATAATACAAGCAAATATTCTATTCATTGTATTTCTGCTTTCAAAAAGTTCTAATATTGAAAGTATAATTCCACAAATGCCTATAATAAGTATGGGAATAAGATTAGAAAATAACACCCCGAGCCAATCTGTGAAAATTACTATATTTACTAATATCCCTATTAACATACCTA
>NZ_QPQX01000058.1:0-740 GCF_005234805.1 Enterococcus sp. ARL09-542 | reverse complement strand
ATAAGGTAGAATAATAGAAAAAGATAGCAGGAGGAATGACGATGAATCATTTTAAAGGAAAGCAATTTCAGCAGGATGTGATTATTGTAGCCGTGGGCTACTATCTTCGTTATAACCTTAGCTATCGTGAAGTTCAAGAAATCTTATATGATCGTGGCATTAACGTTTCTCATACGACGATTTATCGTTGGGTGCAAGAATATGGCAAACTACTCTATCAAATTTGGAAAAAGAAAAATAAAAAATCCTTTTATTCATGGAAAATGGATGAAACGTACATCAAAATTAAAGGAAAATGACATTATTTGTATCGAGCCATCGATGCAGATGGTTTAACCTTGGATATTTGGTTACGTAAAAAACGGGACACACAAGCAGCCTATGCTTTTCTTAAGCGGTTAGTGAAGCAGTTTGATGAACCGAAGGTTGTAGTCACAGATAAAGCCCCCTCTATTACAAGTGCCTTTAAGAAACTAAAAGAATACGGCTTTTATCAAGGGACAGAACATCGTACCATTAAATACCTGAATAATTTGATTGAACAAGACCATCGTCCAGTAAAGAGACGCAATAAATTCTATCGAAGTTTACGCACTGCCTCTACCACGATTAAAGGCATGGAAGCCATTCGAGGATTATATAAGAAAACCCGAAAAGAAGGCACTCTCTTCGGGTTTTCGGTCTGTACTGAAATCAAGGTATTATTGGGAATCCCAGCTTAAATCATAGATACCGTAAGG
>NZ_QPQX01000057.1:0-768 GCF_005234805.1 Enterococcus sp. ARL09-542 | reverse complement strand
TTGAGTTGAAACGAAGAAAAAGTGTTAGTAGAAAATCGCCTTCGATTTTCCACCAACACAAAATATTATAGAACCGATTTTAATCCTCTATTTTTCATGATTCTACTAATTTTTCGTCGGCTGATCTGAATGCCTCGTTTTGATAAGGCTTTTTTTATTTTTCTTGAGCCGTAGGCCTTTCGGCTGCGGATAAATTCTTCAGCGACTACTTCTTCAAGTTCTGATTCGTCTTTCTTTGGTTTTGATTGATAATAATAGGACTGACGTGATAGACCTAATATTCTGCACATCGCTGATATAGGGTAAAGATGCTTATTCGCATCGATTACTTGTCTCTTCGTCCGAATATCAGCGCTGCTTGCTTTAAAATATCATTTTCCATTTCTAATTGCTGGTTTCTTTTACGTAGTTCTAACAATTCTTTTTGTTCAGGCGTAAGATTATCTTTTTCTTTGAATGAACCACTCGTTTTAGATTGCTTTAGCCATTTGTCAAATGCTGAAGCCGTTAGTTCATATTCTCGAATGATTTCTACACGTGGCTTTCCAGCTAAGTAAAGATTGACGATTTGTTGCTTGAATTCTTGTGAAAAAGTTCTTCGTGTTCTCTTAGACATAAAAATTCCTTCTGGTATGTTTTCTTCTAGTCTACACACCTTAATTTTTCTGTCTAGTTAATTGTAGCCTATCCACAGGGAAAAAGAGAACCGATATTATCAGAGAGTATGATTTAACCCCGTCTACTTTTGATAAATGGGTGAAACAAGCA
>NZ_QPQX01000056.1:0-775 GCF_005234805.1 Enterococcus sp. ARL09-542 | reverse complement strand
TATAAATGACGGAGAAAATAAGTGCCTTGTTTACCGTCCAGTTGATGAAAATACTGTTCCTTTCAAAAATGCAAACCAGCTCTTAGACGAGCTTGCTCAAAAGCAACAAAAAAAGCATCGTGAAAAAGAAGTGCTTACAGTTGCCAGAATAAAAGCAACAGCAATATCTTCTAAAATTGGTCAGTATAGAATTGAAGCAGATAGTTTTATCTGGGATCGCAGTAAGGAAAATTTTAAAAAGCCAGACAGTATTTCTGAGAAAGCCATTTATGTTTCCGAAAAAACTGGCAAAGAAATCACAAATAAGGATTTGATTCCAGATGAAGGAAGTCTCTTAGGTATTCAACAGGTGATTCAGCAATCCATACTTGATCAAGCCAAAGAACCTGAAAAAATCATTGATGCTGTATTAACAATGGATAGAATTTCTTATGATAGTAAAATGACTTATACACCTGATGAATTGACTATCGTCTTACCAAAAAATTCAACTGGAACTTCTAAAGTCACTCTAAAATACAAAGATATTGCTCCATTCATTGATACAGATCTGGTTTCGCAAGAAAGTATAAAAGATACATTACCTGCATTAGATGAAAATAAAAAGTACGTCGCTCTTACTTTTGATGATGGTCCAAATAATAGCTCAACACTTGATTTGTTGAATATACTAAAAACAGATAACGTGAAAGCTACTTTTTTCATGTTAGGACAGATGGTGGATCAAAATCCAGATGTTGCAAAACAAGTCCACGACGAGGGTCATGAGGTAGCA
>NZ_QPQX01000054.1:0-1013 GCF_005234805.1 Enterococcus sp. ARL09-542 | reverse complement strand
GAACTGTACGAAAATCAATCACGTAAACTAATCGCTAAGAAGTACTTCGTCTCGGATGGGACGGTGACACGGATCTTGCGTGAAGCAACGAAGCATTACCAGCCACGTATGAACTTCCTTCCGACGGTGTTGTGTATGGATGAGTTCAAATCAATGAAGTCTGTTTCTGGTTCCATGAGTTTTATTTGTGTTGATGGGACAACCAATCAGCTATTTACGATCCTTGAAGATCGCAGACTTTACAAACTAACTCAATACTTCCTGCACTTTCCTAGAAAAGCCCGTTTAAAGGTCAAGTACCTAGTGATGGACATGAATGCCAGCTATTGTCAGTTGCTTAAAACAGTCTTTCCAAATGCGGAGATCGTAACTGACCGCTTTCATATTGTCCAACACATCAATCGCAGCTTCAATCAATTACGTGTCCAGATCATGAATCGTTTTCGAACCTCACACTCTGAAAATCAGAAGAAGTACCATCGGCTCAAGCGATATTGGAAACTCTTACTCAAAGATTCCACGACATTGGAGCCACTCAAACGGCATTATCATCGACTGTTTAAACGACCAATTAGTCAAACAGAAATCGTTGATGAGCTGTTAAGCTACAACGAAGAATTGCGAACTGCGTATCATTTTTGTCAATTATTACGCTATTATTTCGTTAAACGAGGTACGGAAGGCTTTCAAGAAACCCTTAAAACAATTTCATCTACGTTACCTCAGTCGTTTAAAAAGAAATTCACGATCTTCCATCGCTACCAATCGGGTATTTCAAATGCCTTTAAGGTGTCCCACTCAAACGGCGTCACTGAGGGGCTGAATAACAAGATCAAGCTGATTAAACGAATTGCGTTTGGTTATCGCAACTTTTATAACTTTCGGGCACGGATCTATTTACAACAAGGTCTGATCTTTGAAAACTAAAAAAATATGCGGCGCACAGAACGCGCCGCATATCGGACTAAGTTTTATTCAAATTTGTCTTCACCAACACGATTTGACGAAGAGCC
>NZ_QPQX01000053.1:0-1046 GCF_005234805.1 Enterococcus sp. ARL09-542 | reverse complement strand
GGTGACGTTGGTTCTGATACATTAGGACATATCGCCAAAGAAGCTGGATTGACGATTCCTCATTTGGAACAGTTAGGTCTTGGTACGATCCGACCGCTGGATGGTGTCAAAAATGTAGCAGACCATGACGGCTATGCAACGAAACTAGAAGAAATCTCTGTCGGAAAAGATACCATGACTGGACACTGGGAAATCATGGGTTTGAATATTCAAAAACCGTTTCGTGTGTTTCCTGACGGATTTCCTCAAGAATTGCTGCAACAAATCGAAGAATTTTCTGGACGTAAAATCGTCTGCAACAAACCTTATTCCGGTACAGCAGTCATTGATGATTACGGTGAACACCAAATGAAAACAGGCGATTTGATCGTTTATACGTCTGCCGATCCAGTCTTGCAAATTGCAGCTCATGAAGAAATCATTCCGTTGGAAGAATTGTACCGCATTTGCCAATATGTGCGTGATATTACCAAAGATGAACCATATATGATCGGCCGCATCATTGCTCGCCCTTATGTTGGTGAACCAGGAAACTTCACCCGGACAAGCAACCGGCATGACTATGCACTGGATCCTTTTGGACACACAGTGTTGGATTCGTTGAAAGATGCTGGCAAAGACGTCATCGCTGTCGGAAAGATCAATGACATCTTCAATGGTCAAGGAATCACTGATTCAGTAAGAACAAAGAGCAATATGGATGGTGTGGATCAGCTATTGAATGTGATGAAGCAAGACTTTACCGGCCTAAGTTTTACTAATTTAGTTGATTTCGATGCGCTTTACGGCCATCGCCGGGATGTTGTCGGTTATGCTCATGCCATTGAAGATTTCGATTTAAGAATCCCAGAGATTCTGGATGCCATGGCTGACGATGATTTATTAATGATCACAGCCGATCACGGAAATGATCCAACCTTTACTGGGACTGATCATACAAGAGAATATGTACCATTATTGGTTTACAGCAAACAATTTAAAGGACAAGGCCAACTACCCCAAGGCCATTATGCCGATATTTCAGCAACAATTGCAGAAAACTTTGC
>NZ_QPQX01000052.1:0-1070 GCF_005234805.1 Enterococcus sp. ARL09-542 | reverse complement strand
CAGGGAAAAAGAGAACCGATATTATCAGAGAGTATGATTTAACCCCGTCTACTTTTGATAAATGGGTGAAACAAGCAAATACCTCTGGCTCATTTAAAGAAAAAGATAACTTAACACCTGAACAAAAAGAGTTAATTCAATTGCGAAAGCAAAATAAACAACTCTTGATAGAAAATGATATTTTAAAGCAAGCGGCGCTGATATTCGGACGAAAAGACAAGTAATTGATGCAAATAAGCACAAATACTCGATATCAGCCATGTGTAAAGTACTGGGTATTGCAAGAGCCACCTATTATTATCGAGAAAAAGAAACGACTCAAGGCGCAGTAGAAGCAAAATTAGAAGAAGCGGTGGAAGAAGTTTTTCAACAAAATAGACGAGCATATGGTTCACGCAGAATCAAGAAACGCCTTGATAAGAAAAATCTCATTTTGAGTCGTCGAAAAATTCGTCGCATCATGAAAAGACGAGGATTGAAATCCAGTTACACGAAGCCCAAATATCGCGTACATTCGTGCCAAAGCAATCAAAAGAAAATTGCGAATCACTTAGATCGAAAGTTTACTCAAACAAAAGCATTGTCAGCGGTTGTCACGGATTTAACTTATGTTCGGGTCGGGACAAATTGGGCTTATATTTGTTTGATGATTGATTTATTCAATCGTGAAATTATTGGCCATTCTTGCGGAAATAAAAAAGATGCGCAGCTTGTAAAAAGGGCCATTCAAAGCATTCCTTACTCACTTCAAGAAATCGAACTCTTCCATACGGATCGTGGAAAAGAATTTGATAATGAATTGATTGATCTTATCTTAGAAACATTTGGCATTCAACGCTCCTTGAGTAAGCCTGGATGTCCATATGATAATGCCGTTTCAGAAGCGACTTACAAAGCTTTTAAGACGGAATTTGTGAGTCAATATCAATTTGAAACGATGGCACACTTAGAATTAGAATGTTTTGATTATGTCAATTGGTGGAATCATCATCGGATCCATAGTTCTCTTGGTTATAAAACACCAATTGAGGTACGCTATGCGGAGGTTGGCGTAGCGAACCCTTGATAAT
>NZ_QPQX01000051.1:0-1276 GCF_005234805.1 Enterococcus sp. ARL09-542 | reverse complement strand
GGGAGCGTCAATAATTTTGTGTAAATGATTCTTCCCTACTGCAGATTGTTTCTAATTCTCAATCAGTTGGCTTAGCATTTGTTCAAGTTCGCCTTCGGCCTGTTGAAAGCCTTTATGACTGCGACCTAGGAATTTTTGGTTGTAAGTATCAAAAGACGAGACTAAGAAACGTTCCATCGACTCTTCGTTTTGGAACTGTTCCTTGCGGTGGCTGTATTTCTTGATTTGCTTATTAAAGGATTCAATCAAGTTCGTAGAATAAATACTCTTGCGTATGGCCAAGGGGAAATCATAGAAAGTGAGCAAGTGATCGTTCGAAAGAATCGATTCAACCACTTTTGGATAGCTGGTTTTCCTTTTTTCCGCAAAAGCACCACGTGCTTCCAACGCCACCTCTTTAGATGAGGCTTGATACACCATTTTAAAATCATCACAGACTTCCTTACGATCATCGACACGCACTTTGTGACTGATATTACGGGAAACGTGTACACAACAATGTTGAAAACGAGCTTTGGGATAGAACCGACTAATCGCTCCTACCATCCCCTTTAAGCCATCCGTGATGAACAGGAGGACATTTTTCAAACCGCGCTCTTGAAGGTCCAATAAAATTTCCTCCCAAATCGTGATGGATTCAGTCGGTGCAATCGCATAGCTCAATACTTCCTTTGATCCGTCCGGGCGAATGCCAACTGCGATATGAATAGCTTCCTTGGCGACGGTTTTCCGCTTTAACGGAATATACGTTGCGTCCATATAAATAGCAGCATAACGGTCATGAAGCTCCCGCCCTTTAAACGCCGTTACCTCTTCTGTAAATGATTTTGTTATATTGGACATGGTTTGGGGCGTGTAGTAATGCCCATACATTTTCTCAATCAAGTCTGCGATTTCCGACATGGTAATACCTTTTCGGAAGAGGTGAATGACGGTCTCCTCTAACGTGTCATTCGTCCGTCTATAAGCAGGAACAGTCTGTTGCTTGAACTCACCATTGCGGTCGCGCGGAATCTGGAGATGAAGTTCCCCATACTCGGTCTTGACCGTACGGTCATAGGAGCCGTTACGAGAATTACCCGTGTTAAAACCAATGCGATCATACTTTTCGTAATCTAGGAAAGCCGTTAACTCCGTTTTGAGAAGCGTATTGACTGCTTTCTCCAAATGGACACGGAATAATTCATTCAAATCGCCTTTGTTCGCTAGAGTCTTTAGAATTTCTGTAGTAAAATCGTTCATAGGGAAGTCCTCTCTTCTGTGAATGTGTTGTGGT
>NZ_QPQX01000050.1:0-1419 GCF_005234805.1 Enterococcus sp. ARL09-542 | reverse complement strand
AAACAATTTAAAGGACAAGGCCAACTACCCCAAGGCCATTATGCCGATATTTCAGCAACAATTGCAGAAAACTTTGCGGTACCGGCAACAGAAAATGGAACAAGTTTTTTAAATTTTTTAAAATGATAATTAACACTTTTAAATGTTTTTGTTTATTAGATAGAAAAATAGGATTTTGACTATATTTCTATTGAAGCAAGACTATCATATTTTAATGATTTTTTACTTTTGGGATGTGTAAAATTAAAACTAGGTCAGAATGAACCTCATTCTAGCCTAGTTTTTTGTCTAATAAAGATAAAAGTTTAGCACATAGGGTGTCCTAAATGCGAGGAAATTGAGAGGGAAAAGGTATTTTAAAAATAATTTTTTCAAAGAATGAAAGTAGGTTTCTATAGTCGGTATATAAGTATATGCTATAACCCATTTATAAGTGTTATAATCAAAAATTGCAGTATTGAGCGTATATTATAGAAAAGGCAATAAGAAAAAGTGTTAGATGTGTGTGTTATAGAGCTGAACGAAAGTGAAGAATGGATTCTGGAACATCTCAAGGAGGGGGATAAGTCCCATCTTAACTAATGTATATACACTATGTATTTGATTTATAGATGAGAATGATATTTCCAAAAAATCTATGGATGAGATATGCAGATGATGACTTGATTCATTGTGCAATGAAGAAACAAGTGATTCATCTTAGGAAAGAATTGGCAAAGAGAATAAAAGAATATTTTCTTGAAAATTATCCAGAAAAAAGCAAAATTGTTTATTGTAGAATAATCAGTCAAATGAAGAAAGTAGTTTTAAGTTTTGGGGTTATTCCTTTGGAAATCGATTGGGTGTTTATTTCATCGGCTTTATTTTCGCACATTCGTTTGTGGAATATTCTGAATCCCATTATTCGAGGATGGGTCAACTATTTCATGAAATTTAATAAGAGTGAAGCAAGTAGGAAAGAAAATCAATTATATGAATCTGGTACCGATAAGATGGTTAAGAGTAAATATCAGTCAGATACTAAAAAATTGTATGAGATGAAAGATGTTAAAATCATTGAAGCTACATCATACTTGACCATATTTAATTGTTAGTGAGAATATCACACAAAATTAGTATTTCCAGTTTGGGCTATTTATTAAATGATTAAAAAAAGATAAGGTTATGAGCTGTTGCTGATACTAAAAAATCCCTTTTAAAGTACTATCAAGTGATTAAGCCCATCTAGAGAGGCTTAAAAGCAATCCGTTTTCTAAAAGTAATTAGAATGATTTAAGTCTTTCCAATACAACCAATCAATTATTTTGTTTTTTAATGGTGTTTAAAAAACAAATATAAAGATTACGTGTTCTTTATATTTGTTTCGAATTATTATTTTTTATTGATTTAAAAAATGCAGATAAAAACAATGTATTAAGC